>JALGUI010000176.1 GCA_029820915.1 Candidatus Zipacnadia bacterium
CGCACACGGCAGGGGGCCCGGCAGGAATTGTGGGCGCGCGCGGCCAAGAGAACGCGCAAGATGGCGACGGGCGCGACGGAACAAGCTCTCCCCTCCCCCACGGCGCCAGAGGCGGGGCCCGATCGGCGCTGGGTGCTGTGGCTGGCGCTGAGCGTGGCGGTGCTGCTGGCGGTCGCCTGCCGCCACATGCAGTTCTCGCCGGACTCGGTGCACTACGCAGATATTGCCCGCACGCTGCTCGGTCAGCACACCGTAGCTACCTATCACCTGACACTGAACACCGAGCGCATTCCAGACCCACTGTTGTACTGGCCCCCCGGCTATCCCCTGGCGCTGGCGGCGGTGATGGCCACCGGCGCGTCGGTGCAGACGGCAGCCTGGGTGGTCGCGGTAATCGCCTGGACCGCGACGCTGGTGCTGCTGGTGTGCTGGCTGCCGCGCGCCGAGTGGGGCCTGCTCGGCGCGCTGGACCGCGACGCTGGTGCTGCTGGTGTGCTGGCTGCCGCGCGCCGAGTGGGGCCTGCTCGGCGCGGTTGCGGGCATCTACCTGATCTTCGTCTGCGGCATGGCCTTCCGGGCGTGGTCGGAAGGGCCGTACTCGGCGCTGATGATCGGCTCGCTGGTATGCCTGGCGGCGGCCGTCGCGAGCGGCGATGGCCATCGCGCTGCATGGCTCGGCCTCGGCGCGGGCGCCCTGGCGGGCGGCGCGGCGATGTGCCGCTACCCGGGCATCGTCATCATCCCGGCGCTGGGCCTCGCGGCGCTGGTCGCGCCGCTACGGCGGGACAACGCCCAGGCGATCCGCCGGTCGGCGGTCCTGCCCATGGTCGGCGGGGCGGCGCTGATCGTCGGGCCGTGGATCGCGCGCAACCTGTGGCTGACCGGCGTGGCCTTCGGGCCGCAACGGCCGCCCAGCGAGCGGCCGTTGATGTCGATCATCTCGGCGCTCGGCGCATCGGTCTACCTGGACTTCGGCGCGGTCCTGCTGGCGCTGCTGTTCGCGGCCGTGGGCTATCATGCGCTGCGGACCGACAATCCCGAGTGCGAGGGCGACGCGCCGGACCGCTCCTTCCTCACAACGCTGGCGCTGGCGGCGCTGCTGTGTGCGGCGGCGCATGTCGCGATCGTCCTGCTCGCGCACATCCTCTGGCAGGTTGACGAGCCGCCCGACAAGCGCCACTTCTTCCCCGCGTATCTGTGCGCGCTGCTGGCCGGGCTGGCGCTGATCGCCATGGCGCGGCCGCCGGAGGGAGCGCTGCGGCGGCGCTGGCCGATCGTGCTGCTGCTCGCGCTACCACTGGTGATCGGTCCGATGATGGCAGGGATGGCCTCGCGCGACGTCACGCCGCAGCGGACGGCGCTGGAGGATTGGGTCGAGGCGACCACCGGGGACGAGGACCTGATCATCGGTCACCGCGCCTGGCCGGTGCGCTTCTACACCGGCAGACCGGTGCTGCAGAGCGGCCAGGCGACCGATCCGTCGGTCTACGACGGTGCGCGGGTGGCCGCGTTCCTGCGCAGGTTCGGCGGTCGCTTCGGCGCGGCATATCTGCTGCTGCCGGACCTCATCCCGAAGGCGGAGCGGCGGTCGATTCTGGACGGCTACGAGCAGGCGGGACTGCAAGTGCAGGAGACCGCGGATGTGCCCACCCGCGAGCACGACGGCCCGCGGGAGTTCGTGATGCGGGTGTATCGGGTGAGCCGGTGATACATCCATGCCGTGCTGTAAGGCGCGGACCTGGCAACGGCAGGCGGGGCACAGGTCCGCGCTCGACAATGAACAGCACACATTGAACTTTGGAGGCGACCTCAAGCATGACCCAGCGAGAACGGTTTCGCCGGATCATCCATCACCAAGAGGTCGATCGCATCCCGTACATGTTCGGCGGGCCGCGCGCGTCCACGCTCGCCGCGTGGCGCAGGCAGGGGCTCAGCGAGGAGCAACAGCGCACCTGGGGCGCGATCACCGGGGCCGACGGCTTCGCGGGCGTGGGCAAGGTCTTCTTCGGCCCGGTGCCCATGTTCGAGCAGACGGTGATCGAGGAAAAGGGCAACGTTCGCACCTGGATCGACGGCTACGGCACCACGCGCATGGACGCCATCAACCAGCCGACCGACGGCTTCGCCACGCGACGCTATCTGCGCTTCGCGGTGCAGAACCGCAATGACTGGGAGCGCCTCAAGGAGCGCCTCGACCCCACCTCGCCGGAACGCACCCATCCGATCGAGGTGCAGGACCCGCCCGAGACGCTGGGGACCAGCGCGCCCAGGCATGGCCCGGGCGGCACGCACTGGAGCGGGAACGTCGAGAGCGCGAACAAGTCGGAGTACCCCGTGCGCATGACCGCCACCGGGATCTACTGGGGGATCCGCGACTTCACCGGCATGCTCGAGCTGTCGGTGATGTTCTACGACCAGCCCGACCTGGTGCACGACATGTTCGAGTACTGGGCCTGGTACCTGATGCAGATCCTCGATGAGCCGCTGCGGCACATCAAGGTGGACGAGTTGATCCTGAACGAGGACATGGCCTTCAAAGGCCAGTCGATGATGTCGCCGCCGCTGATCGCGGAGTTCCTGCTGCCGCGCTACCTCAAGCTCTACGAGTTCTTCAAGGAGCGCGGGGTCGAGGCGGTGGTCATGGACAGCGACGGCTACAACAACCAGATCCTGGACACCATGTACCCGCGGGCGCTGGACGGCATTCAACCGATCGAGATCGCAGCCGGCAACGACCCCGAGGAGATCCTGCAGCGCTACCCGGGCATCTTCATCCACGGTGGCGTGGACAAGCGCGAGCTGGCCAGGAGCCGCGAGCGGCTGCGCGCGGAGGTGGCGAGGCGCTACCGGAGTGCGTGGGAGCACGGCGGCTTCATCCCGCACACCGACCATGGCGTGCCGCCGGACATCCCGCTGCGCAACTTCCTGTACTACGTGGAGCTGGCGCGCGGGCTGTGCGCCGGCGAGGACATCGACTCGTACGAGCCGCCGTGTGAGCTGGAGGAGCAGCTCGGATCCATCGAGGGAATGTTCGACCCGCGCTCGGCGATCGCGCAGGCGTACAGATGCGAAGCCTGAAAGGCACACGGCAGGGGCAACCGCTGACAGCAGCACCACTCAGCCGAGGATCAGCGCCTTCACGTCGTCGAGCATCTGCTGGGGCGCCATCGCGCCGTAGCTCTCCGCCGATAGCCGCAGCGTCGAGTCGAAGGGGCTCTGGCGCGCGATGAGCTTAGCGTCGGCGCTGCGCGCCATGATCAGCCGGTCGTGCAGCCGCTGCACCTCGCCGAAGCGCTCCTCCGCCCAAGCCTGCACCTCGTCGGCATGGCGCAGGAAATCATCGTCCCACTCAACGCGATCGTTGATGATGTTGATCGCGGGCAACTCACCGATGACCTCGCTGTACGGCCGATCCTCGTGGGTGAGAGCGCTGGTGAGCAGCGCGGCGCTGCAAACGGCGTCGCCGCGCAGCGACAGCTCCGGGTAGCCGAAGTGGCCGTCGGGCTCGGCCGAGAAGACGGCATCGTTGTCCTTGATGAGCTGGGCGATGAAGGTCTGCCCCCAGCGGCTCGGGATGAGGGTGAAGCCCATCAGCTCGATGGCCGCCATGGTGTGCAGGCTGACCCCGACGTTGATCACGGCGGGGCCGGGCTCGCGCTGCGTGCGGCACAGTAGCTCGATGGTGTAGTCGGGCAGCACGTACTCGCCCTTCTCGTCAAAGGTGACGATGCGGTCCGCATCGCCGTCGAAGGCGATGCCGATGTCGGCGCCATGCTGGACTACGGCCCTCCGAAGGTCCTCCAGGTACTCCGGGCGTGGCTCTGAGCGGCGGACGCGAGAGTGGCCGTCCGGCTCACCGTTGATGACGATGACGTCCATGCCCAGGCGCTCAAGCAGCCGCTGCGCGCCGGGGATGCCGGCGCCGCCGCCGGGGTCGATGACCACCTTGAGGCTCCCCGCGGAGTCGGCCATGTCGGCGACCCAATCGATGTACCGGTCGAGCACGTCGGTGCGGCGCTCAACAAGTCGCCCGCTGTCCCAGGCCGGCCAGTCGAAGGGCCGGTCCAGCGCGGCCTTGGCGGCGTCCTCCAGCTCAGGCGACCAGATGTGCGAGTCCGGCTCCATGAACTGCACGCCGTTCCAGTCCGGCGGGTTGTGCGAGGCGGTGACCATACAGGTGGGCAAGGCGGTGTGCTTGCCCCACGCCGCCGTGGCGCCCGAGGGCAGCACTCCCAGATCGTGGACGGTCATGCCGCCCGCCGCCAGCCCGCCCATCAGGGCCGTCTTGAGCCCCGGCGTGGATACGCGATAGTCGCCGGCGACGGAGATCTGGTCGTGGCCTTCGCCCAGGAAGTGGCGGGCGGCGATGCCGCCGAGCTTGGCCATCATGTCGGGAGTGAGGGCCTCGCCCGCGATGCCGCGGAAGCAGTACAGCAGCATGGTGGTCTCCTCGTGGCCTTGTGGACTGCGAACGGCTGTGTCGGGCAAGGATGCCCGACCTACGCGGGGTTGTGGAACGGGCGCTAGCGCGCCCCAGGATGGTCCGGGTCTTCGGCGGCATCGGCGGCCTGCGCCGCGTCGAGGCGGCCCTGTCGCCAGAACGCGAATAGCGTAGAGAGCATCAGGGCGAGGAAGAAGGCGAGCGTGACGGTCTTGCGCAGCGACGTGCCGGTGGGCTTGTCAGGCGGCACAGCCGGGTCGAGCACGTTGAAGGTGGCGGTGATGCCGGCCTCGGCGATTCGCACACTCTCATACTGCGCGGTCAGCCGGCCCAGCGCGTCTCGCTTCGCCCCCACCTCGCGCGAGAGTTCCTCGTAGCGCGCCGTCTTGGCGGGGAGCTCCCGGAGCTGCGCCACCGCCGTCTCCCTCTCCGCCGAGACGACGCGGAGCTTCGCCTCGAGGCCCGTGCGCTGCAGGCGATCATCGAGCGCCTCGCGCACGAGGTCCTGGTACTCTGGTGACACCGACAGCCGCTGGCTGCGCGTCTCCAGCTCGCCGTCCAGCAACTCGGCGAGCTGTCCCTGCGCCTGCTCCAACTCGACCTTGAGCCCTGCCACATCCGGGTGGCGCTCGGATTTGCCCTCGATCTCCATCTGCTGCGCAATCTGGCGCTGCACGTCCAGTATGCGCTGGTCAAGCTGATCGAGCTGCGGATCGCGCTGTTCAGAGATCTCCGAGATGACCATGCGCTCCTGCGAGCTGAGGCGTTCGAGGGCCGCGGCCTCGCGGTCACGCGCCGCCTGCAACTCGACACGAAGGTCGATCTCGCGACTGCGCAACTGCTGCGCGGCGGCCAGTCCCGACGTTGCCTGGGAGGAGGGGTTGATCAGGCCCTCGGAGGTGGCGTAGGCCACGAGCGCGTCCTCGGCGTCGAGGAGTTCGCGCTCGGTGCGGCGGAGTTGCTCCTCGAGGAACTTGCGCTGTTGGCTGGCGCTGGCGAAGTCGAACTCGCCGACGATGGCCTCGAGCGTCGCGACGATCTCATTCGCGACATCGGCGGCCATGCGGGGGGCCGGGTCGCCCTTGCGCCCGCCCAGGCGTGACTCGCCCTGCCATGAGGCGCGGATGGCGATAACGCCGTCGGCGGGCTGATCGATGGATGTGCCGGCACCCAGCAGGCGAATGGCCTCGAGGCGGCTCTTGGCCCCGAACTCCTCGACGAGGCCGAGGCTGTCAACGACTCTGCCTCGGAGCTTGCGGCTGCGCAGGATAGTCTCGAAGTTACCGCGACTCGAGGGGGGCGCGGAGATGCCGAAGTCGGTCATGAGCCGGCTCCAGCCGGGGACCGGCGAGCTCCCCTCGAAGATGATCGTGGTGTCCGCCGTCCACTGCCGCGGGATCATGGCGTAGCCCGCGACCCCGACGACCCCCGCGACCGCGATGCTGAGGAGGGCGATGAGCCACGCCTGCTTCTTCAGGGTCGCGACCAGTTCGGCCACGTAGATCTCCTGCATGGTCAGCTCTCTTGAAGCGGCCGAAGGCGAGGATCCTCGAGGGCTTACCGCCGCGGCTGCGCAAAGGCAAAGGGCGCTGTCGCTTGACAGCGCCAAGCCGCTGTGCTATGTTCGCCGAGTGCAGCGCTGGAACCTCCACAGGCGCTGCCGCGTACGTTAAGCTCCCGTATTATAGCGCCTGTCCGGGCACTGTCAACATGGCC
>JALGUI010000177.1 GCA_029820915.1 Candidatus Zipacnadia bacterium
AACCCCTGCATCAGCGGCTCAGCTCTGTCCTCGGGCACGCCCGCGTCCACGATGCGATGGAACTGCGCGGAGAGCACGTCCTCGATCGCGCGCAGGCCCCAGCCACTGGTGTGGTGCGAGACGATGGCGTCCACGCGCCTGCCCTCGCTCCGGAGCTGCTCGACCAGCCGGAAGGCGTCCTCGCCGATGTCGATGCCCGTGACGAAGCCCATCAGCTCCGTCTCTGGATCACCGTGCACGAGGCGCGTGTCGCCGAAGGGATTATGCAGCCGCTCGGTATCGAAGCCCAACCTGGCGGCGGCGGGGAGGCGCTGGTAGGCTTCGCGCAGCGCGCCCAGCTCCGACTCGATGGTGGCGCGGCCGCGAACGTCCACCTCGATCCCGATGGCCACCGATCGCTCGTAGAACTCCCGGAGATTCATGGTGCCCTCCTCGAGACCGGATAACGCGACCTCGTCGGCGCGGCGCTACGGACCCTCGAGCCGCCAGAACGCCTCGCGGATCTGCCCGTACTGCTCGTCGCTGAGGTCGATGTGCATGGCTCTCGCGTTCTCGGTGGCCTGCTCCGCGTTGCGGGCGCCCGCCAGCGCACAGGTGATGCCCGGCGCGGCGATGGTCCACGCCAGCGACACCTGCGCCAGTGTGGCGGCGTGCGCATCGGCGATCGGCTGCACCACCTCGTCGAGGACGGCATTCGCGCGTCGGATGTTCTCCACGGTGAACCATCCGCCCTTGTCAAGCCGCTGATCGCCCTCGCCGAACTCGCGGTCGGGCGTGACCTTGCCGGTCAGCATGCCCTGCTCGAGCGAGCTGTAGACGATGCTGGCGATGTCGCGCTCATGGCACCAGGCGATGACGCCGTCGAGGTGATCGCGAGAGAGCAGGCTGAACTTGGGCTGCGAGCAGTGCACCGGCCCGTAGGCGAGGCACTCGTCGATCATCTCGGGCGTGAAGTTGCTCACGCCGATGGCGCGGATCAGCCCCTGGTCGAGCAGCTCGACGAGCGCGCCCATGGCCTCCTTGATGGGCGTGGTCTCGTCCGGCCAGTGGCACTGGTAGAGGTCGATCTGGTCGATGCCGAGGCGCTCGAGGCTGCGCTCGCACTCCCACAGGATGCTGTCGCGGGACAGGTTGCGGTAGATGCTGACGTCCTGGCCGGTCTGGTCCTGGGTGTCATGGTGGTGCTGGCCATCGTCACTCTCCCAGCGCAGGCCGCACTTCGTGAAGACGAAGACCTCGTCCCGGCGGCCCGTGATGGCCTCGCCGGTGACGCGCTCTGAGTGGCCGAAGCCGTAGACGGGGGCGGTGTCGATGGCATTGATCCCGGCGTCGATGGCGGCGTTGATGCCCTCCATCGCCTTGTCGTCGTCGGTGCCGCCCCACAGCCAGCCGCCTATCGCCCAGGCGCCGAAGACGATGGGCGTGGCCATGACGTCGGATGTCCCGATCTGCCGAAGTTCCATGCGAACCCTCCTTCGCAGGTGCCTAACTTGCCCGGTGATTCGGTGGCGGACGCGCTCGGACCTCTTGTGGCTCACCACGTCCGGCGCCGGGCCACCATCGGGACCACGCGCACGTCCACGGTCAGCGCTCGCAGCGGAAGACGACGTCGTAGTCGTCGGAGGGGCTGTCGTCGGGCATCTCTGCGCGGGGTACGCCGCCGTCATCGTCGAGGTCGCGCCCGAAGCTCCACAGCACGAAGCCCTCGCCTTCAAGCCGATAGCGCAAGGGCTCGCCGGCGAAGACGTCGAGGGCGTAGTCGGGCTCGTCGGGGTGGTCGAGGTCGGCGAGCGAGTCGGGGTACGAGCCGTGCTCGTGTTTGTGCGCCTTGAGGTCGAGGGCGACAACGGACAGCTCGATCTCGGCGAGGGCCTGGTCGCGGCGCTGACTGACGACGCTAAAGGAAGGAGGTAAGAGCGCCTCGGCGTGGAGGTACATCGGGCCCGCTGAGCGGCGGTCCGCCTCCCAGGCGTCGAGCTCGAGCTTGATGTCGCGATAGGGCTCTCGCTGCAGGCGGATTACCTCGTTCGTCACCTCGACGAAGTGCGCTCTGTTGAGCCGCAAGTGCGCTGCCCCCAGCGGGTTGCGGCTGAACTCCTTGAGCTCGCGGGCCAGCGGCGAGTCGGGAGCCCCCAGGTCAGTCGCGGCCAGATAGCTCTCCACATCGCCCGCCGCAAGGCCGTCGAGTATTTGAACGCCGCGGGCCTGAGAGATGCGCAGCGCATGCGTCATCGGCTTTGCCGGGTGGAGGGCGCGCAGCGAGTGGCGGAGTGCGTCAGTCTCGGCGCCGCTCACGTCGTGGTCGGTCATGAATTCGCGCGAGGCGTCCGTCGCCCGGTGAAGAAGGGCGCCGGCGACGGAGAACGGGCCGATGCCGTCCGGGGCGTCGTAGAGGTGATGTGAGGCCCTGACGACTTGCCGGATGGGCCCCAGCGCCCTCTCCACGTCGCCGTCGGCCGCACGGAAGTGCGCGTCGAGCAGGGCCAGGTCCGCCAGTCGTGGCACGTGGAAGTACTCGAATTCGCCGTCACCGCTCACAGGCTCGAAGCGGCAGCGCTCGATCGCCGCGGCCTCGGACAGCAGCGCGAGTGCTCGGCGGTTGTGCGCGAGGATGGCCGTGAGCGCCTCGGGGGTCGCCACTTCGGGCGGCAGGCTGCCGTCCTCGCGTGGCGCGAACACAGCGTCCGGGTGCTGGTACCGAGTCAGGACGCCCTTGTCCTCATCCGAGAGCTCCAGCGCCTCCCACGCCCGCTCGTAGACCACCGCGGCGTTCTCGTCGTCCGGGATGGGTGGGCCGCGCAGCTCCTCGACCGAGGGGACTTCATCCGCGGCTGCACTTTGCTTCTCGACGCCCTGCCACCAACGGTGGGCGCGCCACAGACCGTAGCCGCTGACGGCCAGTGCCGCGACGCCGATGGCGATGAGCGCGATGATGAGCGTCCTGGCGCGCATCATGCGTCCCCCTCTGCGCAGACGTTGGGGCTACACCCGCACGGTCTCGCCGGTCTCGCTGGAGCGGTAGCAGCCCTCCATGATGCGGGAGGCCTGCAGGCCGTCGCGGGCGGTGAACTCGGGCTCGCGGCCCTCGACGATCGCGCGCGCGCCCTCGACGATCGCGCGCGCGAAGTCGTCGATCAGCGGGAAGTGCCAGTTGTCGGCGGCGGGCAGATCGAGGCTCTCGGTCTCCCCGCCGCGATGCAACAGCAGGGGCGCGCGGTCGTACGGCCGGGCCTCAATGGTCCCCTCGGTGCCGCGGATGACCAGGTCGTCGGCGCGCTCGGAGACGGCCCAGGAGGCGGTGCAGTGCACGTGTGCGCCCGATGCCATGCGGCACAACAGGCTCTCGGTGTCGGGGACCTGCATGTCATCGCGGTCGAGGCGGTCGGCGAAGCCGCCGACCTCGACGGGGTCGCCCAGGAAGTAGCAGGCGAGGTCGAGGCGGTGGCTGCCCACGTCCATGAGCGCCCCGCCGCCGCCCTGCTCGGGGATGAGGCGCCAGTACTTGGGGTTGTCGGGGGTGATGTTCGGGCGGGAGCAGATGGTGATCTCGCAGACGATGGGTGTGCCGATGGCTCCCGCGTCGAGCAGCGCACGGATCTTGCGCGACTTGGGGAAGAATCGGCGGTAGTAGGCGACGGTCAGCAGCACGCCGGCTTCGTCCCCCGCGGCCATCATCTCGTGGCAGTCGGCCACGGTGAGCGCCATGGGCTTCTCGACGATCACGTGCTTGCCTGCCCGGAGCGCCGCGATCGCCTCGGGGCAATGGCGGTGGACGGGCGAGGCCACGTAGACGGTCGGCCAAGTCCGAGCAGCCCCGGCGCGCGCCGTGGGCGGCGCGGAGCTCCTCGGCCCGCTCGGGGGTGTTCGAGAACAGCGCGACGAGCTCGGAGTCGGGCTGGTCATTGATGGCGGGAGCGACGGCCTTGTTCGCGATGTCGCCACATCCTACGACCGCCCAGCGCACCGACATGACGGCACCTCCACGGTCTCGATGTCACGCCGCCACCTTCCCCGAGGGATGGAGAGCATCCTTCCACGCGCCGGCGACGGACCGGGGCGGCCCGGTCAGAGGCCCTCTTCATCTGGTGGGGCAAGTGGATGTCACCCCCGCGTGGCATCGAGGTTGACACTGCCCGCGCGCGGGTGCTATCATCGTGTGGTCACGGATGTGGCCGGACCTCCGCCGCACAAGACGCAGATCTCGCCGCGGGTGGCAGTAGTGGCAGCGGACGACACCAAGCCTCGACATCTCGAACTTCCGGACTACATCCGGATTCTGTCGAAGCGCAAGTGGTTCATCCTCATTGTGACCGCCGTTGCGGCTCTCGTCGGCGGTCTTTACGCTGTCTCCAGCGAGAGAGTCTACGAGGCGACCGCGCTCGTGCTCGTCCGCCAGCGCCCCCAGGGGTTCTTTTGGATCACCGGCGAAGATGCCTCGATGGCCCCCAACGTGGCCATGGAGACCCACGCGCGCATTGTGCGCGGCACCGACGTCACGGGGCTCGCCGCCGGCCGACTTGCGGAACTCCCGGCTGGGAGTCGTATCATCACCACTGCGACTGAGATCCAGAGCACGCTGAGTGTGTCCGTCATCAGGCCTGACCTGCTGCGTATCGACGCGACCTCGCCCGAGAAGCAGAAGGCCCGGTACTTCGCGAACTACGTGGCGCAGGCGTTCGTGAAGGTCAATACGGACGAACGCCAGGAGGAGAGTTTTAAGGCCGTCGAGTTCCTCGACGAGCAGGTCGCGCAGCACCGCGACACCTGGGACGAGATCATCCAGGAGATGGCGCAGCTCGGGCGCGAGTCCGGCTTCGTGGACGTCGAGACCCAGGTCGCGGCCATCGTCTCCGACCTGCGAACCTACGAGAACCAGTTGCGCCAGGCCGAGACCGAGCAGCGCGCGGCGGAGGCCCGCCTGCAGCAGCTTGAGCGGACGCGGGCCGGCGAAGCCGAGGTGCTGGTCAGCACGCAGCCCGTGCCCAACCCGGGCCGGGCCTCGCTTCAGGAGCGCCTGAACGCCGCGCGGATCGATCTGCACACCCTGACCGCTCAGTACACCGATGGTCACCCGAAGGTGCTGAACGCCCGGGCGCTCGTTCACGAACTCGAGGATGAGTTGGCGCGCGTCCCCGAGCTGGTGGATGCACCGTTGGTCGTGCGGAATCCCGCGGTCGTGAACATCGAGGCGGACCTGAAGGCGGCCCGCGTTGACGTGGATGAGGCCGGTGCCCGCTACGCCGCGATCGACGGCGTCCTCGCCGCCCTGCGCGACGAGGTGCGCGGACTGCCCGAGGAGCAGCAGCGCTGGCGGGCGCTGATCGACCGCGGCGAGGCCGCGCGCAGGGCCTTCCTGAGCCTCCAGGAGGAGTTGCGTCAGGCCAAGCTCGCCGCGGCCATCAAGGGCGGCAACGCCCGCGTGGTTGACATGGCGGAGACCGCGCGCGAGATCAAGGCATCGCTGGGCCGCTCGCTGGTCTTCGCCGGTGCACTCGGCCTCTTCGTCGGGCTGGCGCTCGCGATCCTGCTGGAGGCCATGGACGACACCGTCTACTCGGTCGAGGACCTGCAGCGGGTGACCGATCTCTACCTGCTTGGCGTCATCCCGCTGCGCACCGACGAGGCGGGCGCGCTGGTCACGATGACCGTGCCCAAGAGCCCGCCGGCCGAGGCGTACCGCACACTGCGCAGCAACATCCGGTTCTCGCTGTTCGACAAGCCCGCGAGGACCTTCCTCATCACCAGTGCCGGCACCGGTGAGGGCAAGTCCGTCACCGCGGCCAATCTCGCCATCGCCTACGCGCAGAGCGGCGAGTCGGTGATTCTGGTCGATACCGACCTGCGCCGCCCCATTCTCCATCGCCTGTTCGACGTAGCGGGTGAGATGGGCACGACGAACGTCCTCGTGGGTGATGCCGAGATCGAGGACGTGCTGCAGGAGACGGACGTGCCCGGCCTGCGCGTGCTCCCGAGCGGGCCGCTGCCGCCCAACCCGGCCGAGCTACTTGAGTCCGAGCAGATGACGCAGTTCACCGACCGGCTCGCCGAGTTGGCGGACCTGGTGATCTTCGACTCCCCGCCGGCCGTCATGCTCACCGACGCCGGCCTCCTGTCGTCCAAGATCGACCGCACCATTCTGGTGGCGGAGTCCGGCCAGGTCACCGAGCGTGCCATCCGCGACATGGAGCGCCTCTTCCGCCACGCGCGCGCGGACGTGCTGGGCGTCGTCCTGAACAAGCTGCGGGTGACCGGCGGCGACTACTATTACTACTACTATTACTATTACTACGACTACGCGAGCCGCTCCGCGCAGGCCGAGGAGGAGAACGGTCGGCTGCTCGATGAACTCGCCAACGGTACCGGCCCCCAGGAGTTCACCGACCTGGGCGTCCGCTCGGCCGACGACGAGCCCGACGAGTCGCCGGCTCAGGACCTGTCGGACCTGAACGCGCCCGAGGCGGAGGACGATGGTGGCTCGCCGCACGACCTCTTGGACGCGGACTCCACCGCGCCCGATGACCTGTCCGGTCTGAGCTTCCCGGACACCGACGACGACGCGCCGCAGGAGCCCTCGGACGAGTAGGCTCCGCCACCGCACCGCCCCTGTGCAGGAGTGCCCGCCCGCGCGACGAATACTCCCTCTGGTAGGTGCTCTCGTTCGTGGCGCCCGACCCCGGGCGGTCCGTCGCGCCGTCCTGGAGGTCGCCCGCCGAGGAGGTCGTCAGATGAGGCCCGCCATCCGTATCGCTCTCCTCATGCTCGCCGCGTGCGTCTGCGGCATCGCGCTCGTCGGCTGCAACGGGGGCGGCGACGAAGAGGAGGAACGTCCGGCGCAGGGCGCCTCGGGCCCGGGCGCGTTCGAACAGGTCCCCGATCGCTTCCTGGTTGAGATCACGCCTTGCGCCGAGACCTACGAGATCCCGCGCGACCTGGGCACGGTGCGTAACCTGGCCCACTACTCCGAGCTGACCAACGCCCAGCAGCGGCGGCTCGCCGACGTCGGCTTCGCGGTCGTCCCGGATGACGCCGAGCAGATGTTCTTCCTCTACGAGGACTACGCCGACACCGGCGATGCCGCGAACTTCATCACGGTGGACTCGCTGCTGCAGGCCTACCACATCTTCTTCGACTTCAGCCTCCGGACCGTCGAGGAGCAGCACCTGGTCGCGCTCGCCGAGCAGATGACCGAGCAACTCGCCGGGGCCGCGCAGGCGCAGCTTGCCGAGGCCCCGGAGGGCGCGTTGCCGGAGGCGGCGCAGCGGAATCTCGCCTACTTCGCGGTCGCCGAACGGCTGCTGGCGCCGTCCGCGGAGGTCCCGGCCGACGTGGCCGAGCTGGTCGGCCAGGAGCTCGCGCTCATCGAGGCCCACCAGGCGCGCGCCGCCTCGCCCATCATGGGCAGCACCGTACACTACACGCAGTTCAACCCGCGAGGGCACTACACGCGCAGCGACGAACTCGGGCGCTACTTCCGCGCCATGATGTGGTACGGGCTGGTGGGCTTCAACCTCGAGACCGGCGACCAGGACATCGACCGCCGCCAGACCCGCCAGGCACTGCTGATCACCAAGGCCCTCAGCGAGAACCAGCAGGCGCGTGAGGCGTGGGAGCGGCTCTACGAGCCGATCGAGTTCTTCGTGGGCGGGGCCGACGACCTGGGCTACGCCGACTACCTGCCCATCGCGCAGGCGGTCTTCGGCAACGCCTTGCCGCTCGAGGAGCTTGCCGCCGACGCCAAGCTGGACGAGTTCATGGCGAGGGCGCGCGAACAGCTCCCCGCGCCTGGGATCGCGCCCTTCTTCTTCGAGGCCGACGCGTCCGGCAACCTCGTGGGCGAGCCGAAGGGGCAGGGCCGTCAGCTCCGCGTGCTGGGGCAGCGCTTCATCCCGGACTCGTGGGTCTTCCAGCAGCTCGTCTCGCCCTTCGTCGGCGAGCCGGGCCCCGAGACGGCGCGCGACGTGCCCATGGGCCTGGACGTGATGGCCGCACTGGGCTCGGCACGCGCCCGTGGGATCCTCATCGAGCAGTATGACCAGGACCGCTACAAGAACTACGAGGCGCAGCTCGACATGGTGACGCAGCACTTGGAGCAGACCGATGAGGCGAAATGGCGCTCGAACCTGTACTGGGGTTGGCTCTACAGTCTGATGCCATTGCTCGAACCCAAGGGTGAGGGCTACCCCACCTTCATGCAGAGCGAGCAGTGGCTCGACAAGGAGCTCGGCACCTCGCTGTCGAGCTGGGCGGAGCTGCGTCATGACACCATCCTGTACGCGAAGCAGTCGGGCGCGGAGATGGGGGCGGCGGAGCCGGCCCAGCCCAAGGGGTACGTCGAGCCGTACCCGGAGGTCTTCGCGCGACTTGCGTACCTGGCCTGGCGCTCGCGGGAAGGGCTGTCGCAGCGCGGGCTGCTGCCCGAGCGGCTGGGCGACGCGTACGACAAGCTCGAGGACGTCCTGCTGTTCCTCAAGGGCATCGCCGAGAAGGAGCTGACGGGCAGCCCGCGCACCGCCCAGGAGCACGAGCGCATCCAGTACTTCGGCGGGGAGCTCGAGCGGCTGACTCTCGATGTGGTCGAGGGCGGGGATCAGACCAGCAATTGGTTCGGCATCCAGAACGAGGCCGACCGGAACCTGGCCTGCATCGCCGACGTGCACAGCTTCTGGGACCAGGTCCTGCAGGTGGGCGTCGGCCCCGCGTACCGCATCTACGTCGTGGTCCCGCATCCGGACGGTGGTCTGCAGATCGCCCGGGGCGGGTGCTTCAGCTACTGGGAGTTCCACCGGCCGGCGTCCGACCGCCTGACCGACGAGAAGTGGCAGGCTCTCCTGAAGGCCGGGCAGGCACCGCCGCGGCCGGAGTGGACCGACAGCTTCATCATGGCCACAGGTGCCTCGCAGGAGCAGTAGGACGCGCGGCTCGGCCCGGCACGTCACGCCAGCTCAAGGCAGGAGGCAGCACCATGAGCGAACAGCCCGACCTGAACGCGATCTGGGAGCAGGCGAAGCAGACCATCCTCGAGGACATGGGTGACTTCAACCGCAGTCTGTGGGAAGCGGCCAACGCCGCCCAGGCCCTCGCCCTGGAGGACGAGGCCTTCGTCCTCGGCATTGCGCCCGGGAAGATGTCGGTGGGCAGCCACCTGACCAGCACCGCCAACGGCCCGCTGGTGCGCAGCGCCGTCCGGCGTGCGGTGGGCCGCGCCGTGTCCGTGGAGCTGGTCGAGGGCACCGACGCGGGCGCGTGGGAGCGCGAGAAGGATCGGCGCGAGAGGCGGGCCATGCTGGCCGAGCGCCAGGCGGCGCGCAGCAGGACGTCCGCGACCGCCCAGGCCGTGTGGGCCGAGCTCTACGAGGAGGTCGGGAAGGCATTCGGC
>JALGUI010000178.1 GCA_029820915.1 Candidatus Zipacnadia bacterium
GGCGGCAAGTACGGGCAGCCCACCACGCCGGAGATGACCGCCCACATCGACGCGTCACCGTGGCGGGACTCGTGCCTGCGCAATGCCGAAGGCAACGTGCTGCTCGACTGCTGGTACGTGCAGCACTACGCCGACCCGCCCGCGCTCAACCTGATGGTCTACCCGGAGATCGGCAACCATCGCCACGCCGATGCTCTGGAGCAGTTCACGTGGCTGCTCGACGAGGTGGGGTTCGACGGCCTCTACATCGACCAGTTCAGCCTGGCCTGGAGCAGCGGCAGCACCCGCTACACAGGCGAGCGCTGGGATGGTCGGACAGTGCGGCTCGACGCGGCGGGTCGCGTGGCGGAGATGCCCGGAGACCTGGGGCTGATCAGCGCGGAGGCCCGGCGGGAGTGGGTGGAGCTCGTCCTCGACCGGGGCAAGACCGTGGTCTGCAACACGCACCCGGCAGTCGCCGAGCTGCAGAGCCTGCGCAGCTTCCGGTTCATGGAGACGCAGGGGTACGATCCCCTCGCCGGCGACGGGCCTCCGCCGGGCCGCTACACCATGGCCAAGGGGCACCTGCACTCGCCCATCGCGCTCGGGCACAACTTCCCGTCGTCGGCGGGCGCGGACTTCTTCATGCGCTCGCTCATCGCCCATCTGCGCTTCGGCCTGCTCTACTACTGCTACGGCACGTGGTTCCCCGCCGACGGCGAGCGCGGCGGGGAGTACGGGCCGCTCCCACACATGTTCCCCTTCACGCCGGTGGAGCTGCACGAGGGCTGGCTGCTTGGCGAGGAGCGGCTGATCACCTGTCTGTCGGGGACCTACACATGGCCGGGCGAGGGAGCACCGCGCGTGCTTTACTTCGACGAGCGCGGCCGCGAGCGCCCGCGCGAGGCCGCCATCACCCCGGCCGATGGCGGCCACGAGGTCACGATCGCGCTGCGCGACTGGTGGGAGGTCGCGGTGATCCTGCCGCCGGAGGGCTAGTGCTTGCTGGCGGGAGTTCGTGTGCGGTGATCTGTGTCCAACGGGGTGTGCAGGCGAGGGCGCCCGCACTACGATTGGGGTGTCTGTTCCCTCTCGGCGCAGCGATCCGTACGAAGGGCGCCCTCGCCTGTCGAAGCCGTTAGCACGCGCTTTTCTGCAGGTAAGCACTGGTGCCTGGCGCAGAGAGGCGCACCGTCAGGCGGCACGCTCAGGAGACCGAGTCGGGGCGAGGCGGGCCGGAAGCCCGATCTACCACCATGACAGGCCTTCTCTTCTTGTAGGACGGGCTTCCAGCCCGTCACCTGCTCCCGCTCCCGCCACGCCCTGCATGGGCGAATGCGTCGAGCTCAAAGCCCGATCTACGACCATGACAGGCCTTCTCTTCTTGTAGGACGGGCTTCCAGCCCGTCACCTGCTCCCGCTCCCGCCACGCCCTGGATCGGCGAGCGCGTCGGGGGGCCGGGCTGCCGTTGCGCCGTTGCGCTCCACGCCGTGTGCCGCTGACGCCCTCGTCGGCGGAATGCCGGTGCCATGCCGTGGGACGGGCGCTCCTGCCCGTGGGCCGTGGGCAGGTCAGCGGACGCCGGTACGACGCCCGGGCGGGGCGTCGGGGAGCGCCTCAGTCCCGCGGTGGCTCCGCCACCATCACTGGCTCTTCGTCCACGCCGGGCCGCCCACCGAGGAGAAGCGGAACATCGTCAGGTCATCCCAGCTCTCGTTGCGGGACGCCGCGCAGGCCTCGAAGGCGAACACCGTGTTGCTCACCCGCCCGCCCCACGCCCGGTCGCACAGCAGCAGCGCGGCGCCCGTCAGCGGATCGATGCCGCCGCCTGCGGCCGCCGGGACGCGATCGCCCGCCGCCTCGCGCAACGCCGCCAGCGTGTCGGCGAAGACCGACCACACGCGATCCACCGACCCCGGCATGCGCGCCAGGATCGCCGCGACGGCGGGCCGGCAGTCGGCCCCCACCTCGTCATCGCCGGCGTCAGGCAGCCGGTCGTGCAGCGCCAGCAGACGGTCGGTCATGTGCTCGTAGGGCGAGATGGCCTCCAGCAGACGTGCTCCGTCGCGGCGTAGTTGCGGGTAGAGGCCGGACTGCGCCAGGATGCTGGCCGCGGCGGCCCGGCCGCGCCCGCCGCGGAACAGGCGCTCGGATATCTCGCGGAAGATGCGCTCGACACGGCTAACGATCTCGGTTGGCCCGCCCCGCCCCACGCTCAGCCGCGCCGCGTACGGGTAGGTGGCGGACGACATTGACCAGCCCACCGTTACCAGCCGCTTCCACATCTCGTACACGCGCCGCGGGCGATCCCGTGGGAAGCCGTGCACCATCAGTAGTGCGCCCGCCCAGAGTGTCTCGCGCTCGCGCGAGAAGCCCAGCTCCCGCAGGCGCTCCTGATACTCGCGCGCACGCTCCTCCGCGTCCAGCGGCTCCTCGCCGGGCCGACACGCCCGTGCGATCAGCGCCGCAATCAGCAGGCGGTCGGCGGGGCAGTCGCGGTAGCGGCGCCGCCATTCGTCGAAGACCGCGACGCACCGCGCCAGGCACTCGTCGCGGTCGGGCTCGCCGGCATCGCAGATGACCGCCGACGCGGTCGCCAGCAGCGGCGGCGGGTAGGCCACGCGCCACGAGCGCAGGAGCCGCGCGTACAGGTCCATGCAGGTCGCCGCCTCATCCACCGCCGCCTCGGGCCGGATGTGCTCGTCGAACCGTTCCGAGTATGCCCAGGCGTACAGGCGATTAGTGCCCTCGACGGTGAGCGTGGCGCGGCGACCGTCCGCCAGCTTCACGTAGTCGTGGAGCCGATCACGCGCCAGGCCGGCGGCATGAAGGTACCGGCGCAGCTCCCAGGCCTCACCGTGCAGCTCGGGAAGCCGCCTGCCTGTCTCCTCGATGCGCTCCCGCCGCTTGCGCCGGTGCCAGGGCCACGTGAACTGGGTGCGAAGCTCGTGGCGTTCGGCCTCGAGTGCGTCGATGCGCTCGCGCAAGGACGAGTGGCGCGCCAGTGAGCCGTACGCGTGCTTACCGACGACGCGCACCAGCCCCGAACGGGCCAGTTCGTCGGCGACCTCCGGCGCCACCGTCTCGCCCCGGTGCAGGTCGAAGAGGGCCAGGCCCTCCGCCATTCTCTCTCCCCCGCGTCCGCATGCTCGCGCAGCACGGGGTCGGTTCACCGGGCCGGGCCGCCGTCCCTCCAGCGCGGAGGGCAACCCGCCGTCGAGGTCGAAACTGTGTGCGTACTATCATCCGCTATCGTGGCGCAGGCCCCCGGCCTGCGACCGTCGTGGCGGGCACAGGGCCCGCTCTACGATAGACGGCCAGGGAGACTGCCATCATGCTGCCGTGGCTGCTTGCCGCCGTGCTGGGCGCGGGAGGCCCGCAGGGGGAACTCACCGTCCAGACCGACGCCTTCACCGCGACGATGACGTCCCGGGGGGACTGGACGCTCAGGACGCTCGAGTACCATGGCGCTCCCATCCTGACCGACGCCGGCGGAGAGGGGGCCGTCATCTTCCCCAGGGGCGGAGGCTGGCTGGGCGGCGGCATGGCCCCCGACGGCGAGCAGGTGCACTCGCTCGCCATCGATGGTGCTGCCGTGGAGGACCTGCCGCCCGGCCCGCTGGGCGAGGGCGCAGTCATCGAGAAGGCCTCCAACCTCGCCGGCATCGAGCAGACCGCCGTCACGCGCTTCGAGGGCGACCTGATCGTGCAGGAGCACACCTTCACGTTCGCTGAGGACCAGGACCTGAAGAGCTTCTACCCGTTTATCTACTCCTTCTCGACCGAGTTCACGCAGTGGATGGCGGAATCCCAGACCGGGCAGGAGTCCTCGGGCGAGTTCATCGGCGACGGCGGCCACCCGGTGGTCACGCCGGTCTCCTGGGTTGCCCTCTACAACGCCGGCGCGAGCGTGGCCGTCATCGCCTACCACCAGAGGCCGACGGGGGGCTCGACGTCTCTGTGGGACGCCGCCGGGTACCGCAAGTTCTACGTCCGGCCCATGTCCGGACAGATCGCGGCCGGCACCGAGGTCTCCGGGACGCTCGTGCTCAAGTGCTTCGCGGCCGACGCCGACGACTGGCAGGAGGCCGCGCGCCGGGAGGTCGCCGCCTTGCAGCAGCAGTTCCCCGCCGAAGAGGCCGAGGCCCAGCCCAACCAGCTCTACGACGAGGGGGTGCCCGAGCAGGGCATGATGACCGTGCAGACCGAGCACCTGCGGGCGATCTTCGAGGCCCCGAGCGCGTGGACGCTCGACGAGATCTGGTACGATGGCATCAAGCTCGCCGGGCCTACCGGGCACTACGGCACCGTGCTCGTCCCCGCGGGTGGCGCGTGGATCGGCACCGGCCACACCGAGGGCGGGCGCGAGGTCGTGCATTCGCTGCAGATGACCGTGGACGGCGCGGAGCAGCCGGTGCAGGTGGGCGCGACCATCGAGGGCGGCGAGGTCACGCTGGTCAAGCGCTCGACCATCCACCTCTTCGACGCCACGCACACCGTCACGGTGCTGGGCGACGAGATCGTTGAACGCGCACAGCTCACCGCCACGGAAGACCACGTGCTGTCGCTGATGTACCTCTTCATGCACTGCATCGAGCCCGCCACCACGCGCTGGGTGGCCGAGACGCCCGACGGCGAGATCGTCGAGGGGACCTTCGAGAGCGACAAGGACATGGAGCTGGAGCGGGACGCGCGCTGGGCGGCCGAGTGGTTCCCGGAGCACAACATCGCGGTCGTGATGTACCTGACGCGCATCCCCGAGCCAGATACCAGCAGGGTCATGATGTGGGACCAGGAACGCTACCACAAGTTCTACGTCCAGCACAGCAGGAGCCTGTCGGTGTCCGAGGGCGACGAGCTGGACTTCACGCTGGTGTTCAGGGTCGTCCCCAACGAGACCGGCGACTGGTCGGCGGTGAAGGCGGCCGCGGCGGATCTGGCCGAGCGCTACCCGCCGGTGGACGCGGAGTGACGCGCATGGCACCTGAGGAGCGCACGGTCGCGGTGTTGGGCGGAGGCGCCGGGGCGCGCGCCGCCGCGGCGGAGCTGGCCCTGTCGGGCCGGCGCGTGCGCCTGTGGGATTTGCCTGAGTTCATCGAGGGCATGGCCGGGCTGCTCGGTGACCATCATCTCGAAGTCGATGGCCTTGCCGAGGGCCAGGCCGACCTCGATATGGTCACCGACGACATCGGCGCCGCCTGCGAGGGCGCGTCGCTGATCCTCATCGTTACCCAGGCCGCCGGGCACCGGCCCGTCGCCGAGGCCTTGGCCGAAGCGGTGACCTACGACCAGACCGTGGTGGTCATGCCCGGCAGTACGGGCGGGGCCCTTCAGGTCGCGAGGATCGTCAACGACGCGCGCGGCTTCGCGCCCACCGTCGCCGAGACGTCCACCCTCCCCTACGCCGCCCGCACCTGGGGCGAGCGCGGCGTCACCATCCGCCACCGCGTGAAGCTGGTGAAGCTCGCGGCCCTGCCGCGCGCCGAGACGCGGCGCGTCGTACGCGACCTCAAGCCGACCTTCCCGGGCCTGCAGGCTGCGGAGAACATCCTCGAGACGAGCCTGAGCAACGGGAATCCGGTCATCCACCCGGCGGTGGTGCTGCTCAACGCGGCCTGGGTTGAGCGCGTCGAGGGAGCGTGGGAGTTCTACGCCGAGGGCGTGACCCCGGCGGTGGCGCGGCTGATCGAGGGCATCGACGAGGAGCGATTGGCGCTGGGCCGCGCG
>JALGUI010000179.1 GCA_029820915.1 Candidatus Zipacnadia bacterium
TGGCGCGCTCGGAGCTGTCACCGGAGGAGCAGGTCGAGGCGCGGCGCCTGCGCGAGAGGAAGTACGCGGCCGCCCAGTGGACCGAGCGCATGCCGCGGCGGGGGTAGGCCCCTTCTGGCCCGTACCGATCAGGGCCAGGCGGATGTCGTCCATCGTCGATCAGCTCCGCTGCACACACAGCGCGGCGCGCCACATGGGCGCGCCGTCTCGGTCTCTCTCGTGCCATGACGCGACTATGCCCCGGGTACCAGCTCCATGCGGAACTTGAAGTCCACGTCCACCTCGAACATGCGCCGCCACGGCAGGCTCACGCGCGTCTCCTCCAGCGCGTCCAGCACGAGGCCCGACCGGCTCCGGTCCACGCCGATCTGCACCATCTCCTGGGCCAGGAAATGGTCGCTCCACAGGTCGCCGGCCGCCGCCCCCAGCTCCTGGGCCACCATGCGCTCGGTCTGCCCATAGCTGCTCGCCAGGTCGAAGGTGGAGGCCTCGAGCAATCGCACGACCTTCTCGGTGACGTCGGGCCGCACGCGCGACTGGTAGAGCCAGTCGTCCACGAAGCGGCCGAACAGGAACTCCACGTGGGCCCGTTCGCTGTCGATCAGCGAGTTGAGCAGCTCGAGGTAGCGCATGGGCGGGATGTCGGCCAGCAGTTGCGCCAGGTCGAAGGCGCCCTTGTCCTGCAGGGCGATCAGTCGCAGCGTGCCGTGGGCGAGCGCCGAGCCTATGGCGTTGCCGGCCGTGTTCCAGGCGGCGAAGGATAGCAGGCTGTGCAGTTGGAGGCCGCCGTGGCGCAACTCGCGCATGAGCGCCTCGTCCGCACCGTTGGGGAAGGCCGCGTCGCAGATCAGGAGCCTGCGGTCCGAGATGGCGGCCGCTTCGTCCAGCAGCGAGCGCACCTCGCGCCGGCGCCGGTCGCGTGTCGAGCCGCGCGCGTGCTCGTCGCGGCCGCCTTCGGCCGGGGTGCTGACCGCCAGCACCAGGTCGGGCGTATCACCGTCCGCGGCCATCTGCGCGCCGACCGCGGACACGTGCGCCTCGACCGTCTCCCGGATCGGTCGGTCCTCGAAGGTCGCGACGCGCTCGGCGCCCTCGGGTGAGGAGTAGAGCACCTGCACGGTCGGGGTCTTCAGCATGTGGCGGTGGATGAACCGCGCCAGCAGCGTCATGCCGGCCTCATCGGTCCCGGGATAGATCACCGCCCGGTCCTCGACGTTGTGGGAGGCGATGCGGTCGCGCAGCCGCTCCTGCTCGTCGATGTGCGGCCCGTACTGTGCGGCGTCCTCCTGGGTCAGCGCCAGGAAGTCGATGTGGTGCGCGGCGGTCTCGTCGATGGCCCGCAGGTTCACCTGGTGGTTGCGCTGGCGAGCCGTGCGGAAGTCGCTGACGATCTCGGGCGGAATGTGCTCCTCGAGCTCCGCCACGCGGGGCGCCAGCTCGTCCTCACCCAGCCGGTTCACCCGCCAGGTCAGCTCCGAGTACTGACGCATCGCGTCCCAGTACTGCCCGGTTTGCGGCGAGTCGGCCGTGATCGACAGCCGCATGATCACGTTGAAGGCGTAGATCGCGACCTCGCCGGGCTGTAGCAGCCACTCGGCGATACGCGCGGGCTCCCCGGCGTGGCGGACGTCCCCGAGCAGCTCCAGCGGCGGCATGATCAGCTCGAAGTCCACCATGCGCGCCAGCAGCCGCGGGAACCTGGCGTTGCACGGCCGGTCGTCGAGCGGCACGTAAATGACACGGTGCGCGCGGTGTCTCAGCGACACGCCCTGTCCCTCCCGACGTCCTCAGCTCTGGATATCGATGGCCCTCCGGAACTGCTCCGTAGCATGCGCCATCGTGCCCGCCTCACTGCCCGTGACGATGGCGCCGATCAGCACCCCCGCCGTCCCCGCGTCCACCAGCACGCCGACTTCGTCCGGCCGGATCGCCTTCTGCGTGGGCACGACAACCGGCTGCGATGCCCGGCGTGCTATCTCAGCGTACTCCGATACGTCCGCCGCCGTCAACTGTGTACCGTAATCATCGTGCGCAATGATCGATGCTTCGATCATGTCCGGGCGGCTCCGACCGCCCACGTTCTCCACCAGCGCCCAGGGCCGGTGCGTGGCGCTGAAGGCCACCATCACCGACATTGGGCAGTCGTCGAGCGCCAGCATCCACGCGGGCATGTCCTGCGCGTAGAGGTCGAAGAAGTCGATGCCGATCTCGGCCAAGCGCAGCATCTCCTCGCGGGTCGCGATCTTCTCGCCCGCGCCCGGCACGATGCCGACCGGCGCGCCGAGGGCCACGATCTCGCGCAGCGCATCGGCCTCCTCGTCGAGGCTGCCGGTGCTCAGGCCGGAGGCGAAGTGCTCGAGGTTGATGTGCACCTTGAGCCCGTCGGCGCCCGCCTCCAGCGCCGCCCGCCCCATCTCCGCGTCGTTGCGCGGCAGGCTCACCAGCAGCCCGAACCTGCTGCGCAACATCGCGTCCGTGCGCCCGATGCTCATTTCCTCGCGACCGCCTTGAAGAAGGTGTAGCAGAACGTGCCCTCGTCGCTCGCCGGGATCGCGTACAGCTCGCGGATCCCCCGCTCCCAGGTCTCCTCGTCGATCAGCCCCATCGCCAGCGCGTGCTCGCGCGCGCCCTCGACCATCGGCGTGATCGTGGTCGCCACGAAGCTGTGGCGCAGCTCGGGCAGGCCTGCGTCCGCGTACACCATGCGTGGCGACACCTCCACGTCCCGGAAGCCCGCCTCGGACAGCAGCGGGTAGAGGCGGCGCCCGATCAGCGAGTCGCCGCCCATCGCCGCCTGCACGTCGATCAGGCACTGCCAGGCCGCGCGCGCCGCGGACGTCCGCGGGTGGAAGTAGCACGACCCGTGATCGCCCTCGATGGCCGTGACCGTGCCGCCCTCTCGTAGCACGCGGCGCAGCGACTCGAGTGCGCCGCGCGGGTCGGGCAGATGCTCGAGCACGTAGCACAGGAAGATGTGGTCGAACTGCCCGTCGCCGAAGGGCAGGCGGAACAGGTCGGCCGCCGCGAACTCGACGTTCGCCAAGCCACGAGAACCGACCAGCTCCCTCGCCTCACGGGCCGACTCGCACGCGATGTCGAGCGACACGAAGCGCGCCTGAGGGCTGCCCGCGGCCAGCGTCACCGTCTGCGCGCCGACGCCGCAGCCGGGCTCGAGCACCAGCTCGCCGGCGGCGTAGCGCGTGTCGGCGTGCAGCAACTCGCGCACGGAGGCCGCCTGGTCGTGCAGCCGCTGCGCCTCACGCTCGGTGTAGCCGTGCACGTAGTCGGTCGGCATCGTTGGCATGCTCGGCTCATCCATCATCGGGCCAGAACTGCGCGCGCGGCAGCATAATCCTGATGTGCGTTACGCCCTCCAGCGCCGAGCAGGCCGCCTCCGGCAGCGGGCTGTACGGGTACAGGCTGCCCGGTATGCGCCACAGACCCTCGAGGCCGCGCAGGTGGCTGTCGGGGTCCGCCGGCGCGTCCGGGTCGATGGCGATGCGCGGCATCAGCCGCCACGGGCCGCCGCACACGCGCACCTGCACCTGGCAGCGCGACAGCAGGCGCGCCATCCAGTCCTCGTGCCGCCCGCTGATGTCGTCCGGGCGGTAGCTCGGCGCGAGGTAGCCCGCGAACAGCGGCGCGACGCCCTCCCAGGATGGCTCGAGGGCGCTCACGGGCCCGACGACCATCCACTGCGTGCTCGTCCTGACGTAGCCCAGCTCCGGGCTCCCGGCGTGGCCCCGCGGTAGGATCTGGAAGCCCCCCACCATGCCCAGCGGCGAGGTCGAGATGTCGATGACCCCCGGGTGATTCGCCCGGATGCGGCCGGGCGCCGCATCGACTGTGCCCGGGAAGCGCCCGACACCGACCACCGGCCGCAGCACCCGGCCGATGACCTTGTCGTCGCCGCCGGCGAAGCGCAGGCGGATCGGCCCGCCGGGACGGTTCTCGAACTCGATCTCGACGACCGGGCTGGGCGGCGCGCCGACGACGAGCACCAGGACGTCGCCGGCGGCCGGAACGTAGTCGGCGGGCAGCGCCACCGCCCCGCCGGCGCGGACGACCGCCACCGGTGAGTTGACCTGAGGAGCGAAGCCGCCGCCGAAGACGCCCGTCCCGCCGGCGATGTCCGTGGCGATGGAACTGCTCGCGTGTCCCTCGGCGGCTCCCACCGTGTCGCCGGCGGGGATGATCGAGAAGACGACCCCTCGCCCGGTCTCCGGATGGTTCGCCACTTTCACGTGAATGGCGTTGACCGCCGCCGCGCACACCGACGAATCGGCCGCCCACTTGCTGGCGGTGTACCCGGCCGGGTTGACGGCCGTGGCCGGCGCGGTCACGCGACCGATCGCCAGCCACGACGCACCTGCGTCGCGGCTGACCTCGACCGCGCCGCCCTCGCTGTTGGCTATGCGGATGCGAAGGATCTCGGGCCCGCCACCGGCGTTCTCGGCCGCCACCTCGGGCGACGGCCCGGGCGCGTCATCGCCCGCCGCCATCGCGGTGACAAGCAGGGCGGCCGCCAGGACCGCGACCGGCCTCGTCATGCGCCGAACTTCTCCGCCCGGCCCATCATGTTCGTGAGCGCGTCCATGATCTCCATGCCGCGCAGGTGGCCCATGATGCCCGTGGCGCACGCTCGCTCGCCGTAGCTGTCCACGTCGTCGGGCCGCACGCCACGGCCGTAGAACGCGATGGGCACGGCGTCGCCGCTGTGGTCCTGGACGCTGCACGGCGTGCAGTGGTCGGCGGTGATCATGACTGTAGTGCGGGAGAAGTCCACGTTATCGAGCAGGTGCGCCACCGCACGGTCCACCTTGGCGATGGCCTCCATCTTGGCGCGGCAGTCGCCGTCGTGGCCGCCCAGGTCCGGGCACTTGATGTTCGCCAGCACGAAGTCGTGGCTCTCCAGGGCCGCCACCACCGCGCGCGCGATGGCGATCTCGTCGGTGTCCTGTCCGCCGGTGGCGCCGTCCACGTGGATGACGTCCATGTCCAGGTACTGCCCCAGGCCGCGCACCAGGTCCACCTCGACGATCATCGCCGCGCTCAGCCCATAGCGCTCGTGTAGCGGCTGGAGGTCCACGGCGGTGCCCGCCCCGCGCGGCAGCACGATGTTGGCCGGCGGCTCGCCCGCCTCGCGCCGCTGCTCGTTGACGGGGTGGTCGTCCAGCGCCTCGTGAGCGCGCCGCACGAACTCATTGAGGATGCGCGCGGTCTTCGCCGCGCCCTCGGGGTCCTCCGCCCCCTCCTCGGGGCGCGATTCGAGGTAGTCAACGCCGGGATCGTGCGGATCGACCTCGGTGATCTCGTGCGAGAGTCCCGGCCCGCGCAGCACCAGCGCCGCGCGGTGCTCAACCGATGGCTCGAAGATGATCTCGACGTCCTCGATCGTGGGGATCTGCTCGTGGATGGCCGCCGTGAGTTGGTCGGTGCCCTCCTTGATGCGGCCGGCGCGCCGATCGACGACCTTCCGGCCCTCGACGGTCGAGAAGTTGCAGCGGAAGGCCACGTCGCCCGGCATCACGTCGATGCCCACGCCCTTGGCCTCGAACGGCCCGCGCCCGCGGTAGTAGCGGTGCGGATCATAGCCCAGTATCGCCATGTGCGCGGTGTCGCTGCCCGCGGGAATGCCCGGCGCGATCGGGTCCATCAGCCCGCACGCACCCTCGCGCGCCATGCGGTCCAGGGCGGGCGTGTCCTGCGCCTCGAGCGTGGTCGTGCCATCAAGCTCCGCCATGGGCCGGCCGCCCATGCCGTCGCCAATAAAGATTACGCCTTTTGTGTCTTTCCTCATGAAAAGTCCTCCCATCGGCCCCCGAAGGCCCGGCAAGCACCGAGCGATTGTAAGGCATCGGCGGGGGCAAGTCAAGAATTCGGCCCGGCGCCGGGAGCGACCCGGGAGTCTGTGGATTCGGGCTCAAGTTCGCGGCCGACGCGTCGATAGTACCGGCAGTACCGACGCCGAACACCGTCCGCGACGCGATGTGGGGAGATGGAGATGGAGGCCAGGCGGCGACGGGACCAGATATGGCGGGCACTGGTGATGGTGGCGGCACTGCTTGCGGTGCTGGCGACCGTCATGATCCCGGCGATCACGCGTGAGGCGGCGCGTCAGGCGCGGGCGGAGGTACAGGATGCGGTTCAGGTGCACATGGCCGACTTCCCGCCGGTGATGCCGGCCACCAGCGTTGGCGATCACTACTATCAGTGGTCGCTGTTCGCATGCCCGACGGGGCAGTACAACCCGCCGGAGCGCGACATCCCCGAGAACGCAGTGGCCTCGGCCCCGGTGGGCGACGACGGCTGAGCGACACGAGGAGAGCGATCGTGGCGGCGCGGCCTGATGGTCGCGCCGCTTCCGGTTCTACCCGGCCAGCACGAGGCCGTCGGGGGACGGCTCGAAACGGTAGCCCACGCCGCGGACGGTGATGATATGGCGGGGGGCCTGGCCGTCCTCGCCGAACTTGCGGCGCAGCCGGCCGATGTGCACGTCGAGGGTGCGCGTCCGCACTCCGCTGGGGTAGCCCCAGACTTCCTCGAGCAGCACCGGCGAGCGCACCACGTCGCCCGCGCGCTCGGCCAGCGCCCACAGCAGCTCCGCCTCCATCGGCGTGAGCTGCTGCGGGCGGCCCTCGATGGTGAGCGTGTGGGCGCGGCGGTCGATGACGATGTCCCCGAAATCGAGCACCCCGTCACCGGCTTCAGGAGCGGGGTCGGTCTCCGCGGCCCGCCTGAGCGCGGCCTTCACGCGCTCGCGGAACTCCTCCGAGGCACAGGGCCGCGCGATAAAGTCGTCGGCGCCCAGCTCGAGTGCCAGCACGCGATCGAGGTCGGTGGGCGCCTCGCCCATCACGATCACCGGCACATCGCTGGTGCGGCGCAGGCGGCGACACACGTCCAGGCCGTGGATGTCGGGCAGCTCGAGCATCAGCACCACCAGGACGGGCCGAAGCTCATCGTGACGCTCCAGCACCTCCGCCCCGGTGGACACCGGCGCAACCGACAGCTCCAGGGCCGCCAGGCCGCGGTGCAGTCGTTGGGTGTCGTCGCTCTCGGGCGCCGCCAGCAGGACCGTCGCCGCCATGCCGTCACCTCTGTCGGGGAGGGCGGATCGACCACATGTAACCGCCGTCGGGGGCTGTAGTCAGTACATATATCCGCCGCCCGCGGCCTCTACTTTAGGGATGCCGCGGGGGGCGAATGGAGTCCGGCCGACCAGTTGCGCGCTAGCCCGAGCGCTTGAGCTTGCCGGTGCGCTTGCAGTGGACCTCCGCCAGGCTGAAGACCTTCATGCCCAGCGGGATGAGCACGATCGCCGTGA
>JALGUI010000180.1 GCA_029820915.1 Candidatus Zipacnadia bacterium
AAGGGGCCTACCCCCGCCGCGGCATGCGCTCGGTCCACTGGGCGGCCGCGTACTTCCTCTCGCGCAGGCGCCGCGCCTCGACCTGCTCCTCCGGTGACAGCTCCGAGCGCGCCAGCCCCACGCCGAGCGCCTCGGCGAAGCCCTGCGCGATCGCCGCGCTCAGCTCCCCGTAGCTCACCGGCCTGCCCAGCAGCTCCGTGACGCTCGTGGCCGCGTCGCCCAGCACGTGCGACGCCAGCCGCCGGTCACCCCCGGGCATGACGGCGATCTGGTCCTCGACGTCGATGGTGATCGGGATGGCTGCCCACGACCTTGCGGCCGGCCGCCTGCAGGTCGCAGCGCGCGGTCTTCGCGAAGCAGATCGGCCGGGCCGCGTCGGCCGCCGTTCGCGCCGCGCGCTCGCCGGCGTCGTCGCCCAGAGTCACCCGCGCGCCCAGCAGCTCGAGACCCGCGATCACCCCGCGCGAGATCTCGCGGTACGACTGCATCGTGCTGTGCCCGCCGCGAATGGCCTCCTGGCGGACGCAAACGCTGTAGGTCAGCTCGTCGGCATGCAGGATGGCGCGGCCGCCGGTGGGCCGGCGCACGATGTCGTAGCCGCGCGCGCGGGCCGCGGCCACATCGATGCCGGCGTCCAGCGGCTGGAAGTAGCCCAGCGACACGGCCGGCGGACGCCAGCCGTACAGGCGCAGCGTCGGGGGCCGGTCGCCGCGCGTCACGGCCGCCGCGATGGCCTCATCCACGGCCATGTTCGTCGGGCCGTCGGCCGCGCCGCTCTCGATCAGTCGCCAGTCGGTCATGCCATCACCAGGCACGAAGCCGGCCGGCGCGTGTGGCGGCCGGCCGGTCGGTGTCATCACAGTGTCGGCCCATCACAGGCGGGCTAGAAGTCCTCCTCGTCCTCGTCCTGGTCGCCCTCGATGCCGTCGAGGAAGCTCTCGTACTCGCTCTCCTTCATGAGGCCCTCAAGCTCCGAGAGATGCTCGAGCTTGACCTCCATGAGCCAGCCCTCTCCGTACGGGTCCTCGTTGATGGTCTCCGGAGCGTCGAGCGCGTCCTCGTTCACCCGCAGGACCTCGCCACTGGCCGGCGCGAGGAGGTCCTCGACCGACTTGACCGACTCGACTGTGCCACAGGCGTCACCACGGATGAGGGCGGCGCCCTCGTCGGGCAGCTCCAGGAAGATGATCTCTCCCATCATGTCCTGGGCGTAGTCGGACAGGCCCACCATCGCCGTGTCGTCATCCTCGAGCCGCACCCACATGTGGCTCTCGTCGAACAGCATATCGCCGGACTTCATCGTGCGCCTCCTCGTACCAGGTTGCTGCCCGGCGCCCGCAGGTCGGGCGGGGATTCGGGTGAATAGACTGCCGCGCCGCTCGGCCGGGTGCCTCTTTCAGGGTGCGCCGCCGCGACGCCGCCCACATATTATTCCGGCACTGCACACCTGTCAACCATACGGCAGAAACGGCAGCAACGAAGGGGACGAAGGCGACGAAGGCAACGGCGGGAACAGCGGCCACGACGGCAACGATGGCGGCCACGCCCCCGCCTGGGGCCAAGTTGACACCCCCCCCATCTTGCCGTATACTGCGCTGGACGTCGCCCCAAGGGACGCGACGATAGCGATCATGACCCAGAGCCGCAGCGCCGACTGGATCATTCAACCCCGCGATCGTGATGCCGACAGACGCCTTGCGCGGGAGCTGTCCATTCACCCCATTCTGGCCGCGGTGCTCGCGGGACGTGGACTGGGGGAGCCCTCGGCTGTCGAGCCTTTCCTGAACCCGTCGCTGGACGCCCTGCATAGCCCGCTGCTGCTGCCGGACATGGAGCCGGCGGTCGAGCGCGTTGTGCAGGCCCTCGACGGGCATGAGCCGATCCTTGTGCATGGGGACTACGACGCCGACGGGGTGACGTCCGCCGCGCTGCTGGTGCGCTTCCTGAGCAAGCTCGGCGCCGACGTCCAGTACTTCCTACCCCACCGGTTCAACGACTCATATGGCCTCAGCGAGCGCGCCGTGCGCGCCTCGGCCGGACAGGCCAAGCTGATTATCGCGGTGGATTGCGGGGTACGGGACCACCAGACGATCAACTGCGCGCGTGCCCAGGACCAGGACGTTATCGTGGTCGATCACCACGAGCCGGGCGACGACCTGCCCGAGGCGCTGGTCATCGACCCCAAGCGCCAGGATTCGGAGTACCCGGAGCGCGAGCTGGCGGCCGTCGGGCTGGCCTTCAAGCTCGCCTCTGCTATGTGTGACAGGCTCGACCTGCCGCAGAAGTCGCTGCAGCGAGCGTTCCTTGACTTGGTGGCCATCGGCACCATCGCGGACGTATCGCCGCTGGTGGGCGAGAACCGCGTGATGACCGCGGTCGGCCTGCAGCTTCTGCCCGACACGCGCAAGGTCGGCCTGCAGGTGCTGCTCGAGCTGTGTGAGCTGGGCGAGCCCGTCAGTGCGCGCGACATCGCCTTCCGCATCGCCCCGCGCCTCAATGCCGTCGGCCGCATGGCCGACGCGACGAGCGCGCTGGAGCTGCTCCTGACCGACGACGAGACGCAGGCGCGGCGTAGTGCCCTGCACCTCGACAGTCTCAACCGCCAGCGCCAGCGCGTGCAGGAGGCCACCTTCCGCGAGGCGCTGGAGATGGTCGAGCGCGAGGTGGACGTGGCCCGCGACCGCGTCGTCGTGCTGGCGCGCCAGGGCTGGCACCGCGGCGTGGTCGGCATCGTGGCCTCCAAGGTCCTCGAGGCCACCGGGCTGCCCACGCTGCTCCTGGCCGTCGAGGGCGATGCGGCGCGTGGCTCGGCGCGCAGCATCGGGGCCTTCAACATCGCCCACGCGCTGGGGCGCTGTGAGGAACTGCTGGACCGCCATGGTGGGCACTCGCTGGCGGCCGGCTGCGAGTTGAACATCGACCGGGTCGCGGAGCTGCGCGACCGGCTCAACGAGCTCGGTCGCGAGCTCATCAGCGACGACGATCTGCGCCCGGCCATCGAGATTGACGCCGAGGTCGCGCTGGCCGAGGTCGATCAGGACCTTGCGGTCCAGCTTCAGGCGTTGGAACCGTGCGGTGAGGGCAACCCTGAGCCGCTGCTCGCCGCGCGCGACGTGCGCGTCAGGCAGTCGAGGACCGTGGGGGCGGCGGGCCGGCACCTGAAGCTGGTGGCCGAGGACCGCGGCAGGCAGATCGACTGCATCGGCTTCGGACTCGGGGACCGCATGGCCGAGGCGCCGCCGGCGGCGCGCGTGGACCTGTGCTTCGTGCCGAGGATGGATGACTTCACCGGCCTGCCCAGGCTGCAGTTGCAGCTTGCGGACATCAGGCCGCGAGGCTAGCGCTTGCTCGCGGAAAACGGCGTGCCAACAGCCTCGACAGGCGAGGGCGCCCGTCGTACGAATCGCTCCGCCGAGAGGGAACAGGCACCCCCGTCGTAGTGCGGGCGCCCTCGCCTGCACACGCCGTTGGGAACAGAGTGCAGCACACGAACTTGCGCCACCAAGCACCAGCGCTTGCCATCATTCCTGCGTGCCCGGTGACGGACCGGGCGGGACGTGACCGGCCGGACCGCACACCGACCTCAAGGAGATGGGTAATCCGTGACCAAGACCTTCGCGCTTCCGACCAGCTCGAGGCAGCAGGTGCTGGACATTACCGACGAGGTCGCCGAGATTGTCGGTGACAACGACGTGTCCTCGGCGCTGTGCACGGTCTCGGTCCCGCACTGCACCTGTGCCGTCTACATCAACGAGCACGAGGAGGGCCTCGTCCACGACGTCATGGCTCTCGTTGAGGGCATTGTCGCCGGCGAAGACTGGCACCACGACCGCATCGATCAGAACGCCGGAGCGCACCTGCGCGCGACGCTCCTCGGCAACAGCGTCCAGATCCCCGTCGAGGGCGGCAACCTGGTCCTCGGCACCTGGCAGCGCATCCAGCTCATCGAGCTCGACGGCCCGCGGCACCGCCGCGTCAACGTCACCCTGATCGGAGGCTGACGGCGGCACGGCGTGGCGCCGCCATGTCGTCCACGCAGGCGCGGGCCTGTCCGCCCGCAATCGGTCGTGGCGAGAGAGAGTGACCCGATGGCCGGCGCCGACCCGCTGCTGATGATCCCCGGGCCCACGAACCTGCCCGCCGAGGTGCGCGAGGCGCTGGCCGGGCCGGGCTTCTACCACCGCGGGGAGCAGATGGCGGAGCTCATCAAGCGCTGCACCGCGGGCCTGCAGCGGCTGATGGGCACGGCCGACGACGTGCTGATCCTCACCAGCTCCGGAACCGGCGCCGTCGAGGCGGGCATCACGAGCTTCCTCTCACCGGGCGACCGCGTGCTGGTCGTCGAAGGCGGGAAGTTCGGCGAGCGCATGGCCGAGATCGCCCGGGCCTTCGGCGCCGACGTGACCCCGCTGGCCGTCGAGCCGGGCCACGCCGTGCGCCCCGACGACCTTGCCACCATCCTCCGAGGCGGGCCTTTCCGCGCCGTGCTGTGCGCGCACAACGAGACCTCGACCGGCGTGACGCACCCCATCGCCGAGGTGGCCGCCGCGGCGCGCGAAGCGGGCGCCTTGACCATCGTTGACTGCGTGAGCTGCCTCGGAGGCGTGCCCGTGTGCGCCGATGAGTGGGGCCTCGACGTCGTGGCCGCGGGCTCGCAGAAGTGCCTGATGCTCCCGCCGGGCCTGGCCTTCGTGGGCGTGCGCGAGGACGTGTGGGAGCGAACCGCCGGGGCGGGCATGCCGAGCTACTACTTCGACTTGCGCAAGGCGCGCGAGTCGCTGCGCAAGGGCCAGACCCCCTACACGCCCAGCACCACGCTCATCGCCGCCCTCGGCGCCGCGCTCGACCTGATCGAGGCCGAGGGCATCGAGGGCGTCTTCGCCCGCCATCACGCCATGGCCGAGGCGGCCCGTGCGGCGATGCTCGCCGCCGGCCTCGAGCTGTTCGCGCAGGAGGCCTGTCGCTCCGACACCGTCACCGCGGTCCGCTCGCCCGAGGGCATCGACAGTGTCGAGCTGGTGCGCGTCGTCCGCGAGCGCCACAACGTGCTGATCTCGGGTGGCCAGGCGGAACTCAGGGGCCGCATCTTCCGTATCGGCCACATGGGGCTGGTCCGCTTCGAGCACATCGAGCGCACGCTGCAGGCCGTCGCCGACACGCTGGCGAATCTTGGGTACGAGTGCGACGCGAACGCCATGATCCTCGCCGCGAGGCAGGCCGCGAATGCGAGCTGACATGCCCATCGTGCTGGTCTGTGATCCGATAGCCGAGGAGGGCTTGGCGCTGCTGGCGGGCCGGGCCGAGGTCATCGACGCCTGCGGCCTCGACCGCGAGGCGCTGCCGGCGGCCATCGCCGACGCCGACGCCGTCATCGTGCGCAGCGCCACCACGCTGGACGCCGAACTCATCGAGGCCGGGCGCAGGCTGCAGGTGATCGCGCGCGCGGGCGTGGGCGTGGACAACATCGACCTGGACGCCGCGACGCGCCGGGGCATCGCGGTGGTCAACACGCCCACCGGCAACACGATCGCGGCGGCCGAGCACGCCATGGCGATGCTGCTGGCGCTGGCGCGGCGCATCCCGGCGGCCGACGCGGCGCTCAAGGCGGGCCACTGGGCCAAGAAGCAGTCCACCGGCCGCCAGCTCTACCGCAAGACCCTCGGCATCGTGGGTCTGGGCAAGATCGGCCGGGAGATGGCGAAGCGGGCCCGCGCCTTCGAGATGACCGTGCTGGCCCATGACCCGTACGTGCCGGACGAGCGGGTGCGGGAGCTGGGCGCTGCTGGCCCATGACCCGTACGTGCCGGACGAGCGGGTGCGGGAGCTGGGCGCCGAGCCGGTGGCTCTGGCGGACCTGCTGAGACGCGCCGACGTGGTGAGCCTGCACGCCGCGCTGACCGATGAGTCGCGCGGAATGATCGACGCCGAGCATCTCGCGCTGATGAAGCCGGGCGCGCTGCTGGTCAACTGCGCGCGCGGCGGGCTGGTGGACGAGGCCGCGCTGCTCGAGGCGCTGCGCGGCGGGCGGCCGGCCGGGGCGGCGCTGGCGGCCGGCCGGGGCGGCGCTGGACGTCTTCGAGAGCGAGCCGGAGCCCAACGCCGAGCTGGTGCGCCTGCCCAACGTGGTGGCGACCCCGCACGTGGCGTCCTCGACCGAGGAGGCGCAGGCGCTGGTGGCGCGCGAGGCCGCCGAGCAGGTGCTGGAGGTCCTCGCGGGCGAACGGCCGCGCTGGCCGGTGAATGTGCCGGCGCTATCGCGCGAGGAACTCGACGCCGTCGGCCCCTTCCTGCCGCTGGCCGAGAGCCTGGGCATAGTGCAGGCGGCGCTGCTGTCCGGGCCCCCGCTGCGCGCTGCACTCTATGTGCGCGGCGACGCCCTGGATCAGCACCTGCGCATCATCAGCGGGCACTTCCTGGCCGGATTGCTCGGGCGTATTGCCGACGAGCCCGTCAACTACGTGAATGCGCCGCTGATCGCCGCCGAGCGCGGCCTGCAGACCAGCCGCGGCGCGGCCGCCAACTCGCGCGGCTATTCACAGCTCCTGCAGGCCTCCGTGGCCGATGAGGCGGGGGAGACCGCCGCCGCCGGGGCGCTGCTCGACCGCGATGAGGCGCGCATCGTGGACATCGCCGGCTTCGGCCTCGACCTGGTGCCCGAGCGGACCGTGCTGCTGATCTGGAACGCGCGACCGGACCTGCCCGGCTTCGTGGGCACCATCGGCAGGATCCTCGGGGACGCGGCCCTCAACATCCGGGGCATCCAGGTGGCGCACGAGGTCATTGACGGCGTTGGGCTGATGGCCGTGACGGTTGCGGCGCCCGCGGGCCGCGAGGTACTCGGCCAGATCCGGGACCTCCCTGGCGTGGCACGGCTCGAGGTCGTGGCGTTCAGCGGATAGCGAGGCGGGCTCGAACAGATGTTTCACGTGAAACAATGCGGGCGCAGCTTGCGGCGCCTGCCCGGGACGGCAGCATGAGAATCCTCATCACCAACGACGACGGCATCTACGCACCGGGTCTGCTGGCGCTGATCCGCGCACTCGCGCCGCTGGGCGAGATCATCGTGATCGCCCCTGAGCGCCAGCAGAGCGCCGCGGGGCACGGCATCACGCTGCACAAGCCGCTGCGCATGACACCGGTGGCGCTCGACGCGCCCGTGGCCGAGGCCTACGCCACCAACGGCACCCCGGCCGACTGCATCATCCTCGCCACCGCCGACGACCGACCGCCCCCCGACCTGGTGGTCGCCGGGATCAACGCCGGGGCCAACCTCGGCGAGGAGGTGCTGTACTCGGGCACCGTCTCCGCCGCCATGGAGGGCGTCCTGCAGGGCATCACGGCCTTCGCCATCTCGGTCGCCGCGTACGAGAACTGCATCTTCGGGCCGTCCGCCGACCTCGCGGCCAGGCTGGCCCGGCGGGTTACCGAGATGGACCTGCCCGCCGATACCTTCCTGAACGTAAACGTCCCGAACCTGCCCGCCGAGGAGCTCGGTCCGACGGTGCTCACGCGGCTGGGGCGGCGCCGGTATCTGAACTCGCTCGAGCAGCGCGTGGACCCACGCGGCCGCAGCTACTACTGGTTCTCCGGCGAGCCGCTGGAGTGCGACCGCGTCGATGGCACGGACATCGGTGCGGTGCTGGCCGGCATGATCTCCGTCACACCCGTGCGCTTCGACATGAACTTCTCCGGCGCTCGCGGCGAGTTCGAGGAGCTGCTGGCGGGCCTGGGGAGGTGAGCCGCGCGTGGCGCTCGACCGGCCGTCGTACCTGCGCCTGCACGACAGCGGAGAGCTGGCGCGGCGCGCCGAACGAGCCCGCGAGCTGCTCAGCCCCTGCACCCTCTGCCCGCGCCGGTGCCGCGTGGATCGCGTCGCGGGTGAGCGCGGGTACTGTGGCGGCGGCAACCTCGCGTCCGTCTCGTCCGCCGGCCCCCACTTCGGCGAGGAGCGGCCCCTGGTGGGCACCGGCGGCTCCGGCACGGTCTTCCTGGCGGGCTGTTCGCTCGGCTGCGCATTCTGCCAGAACTACGAGATCAGCCACCTGCGCCGGGGCACGGAGGTCACGCCTGCGGAGCTTGCGAATACCATGGTGCGGCTCCAGGGCCTGGGCTGCCACAACATCAACTTCGTGACTCCGACGCACTTCGTTCCGCAGATCCTCGCGGCCCTGGGCCCCGCGATCGAGCGTGGACTGCGCGTTCCGCTCGTGTACAATACGGGCGGCTACGACGCTCTCGACGCGCTGCGGCTGCTCGACGGCGTCGTGGACATCTACATGCCCGACGCGAAGTACGCCGACGCGCGGACGGCCGCCGCGCTTTCGGGCGCGGCCGACTACCCGGAGGTGATGACCGCGGCGCTCGCCGAGATGCACCGGCAGGTTGGTGACCTGGACATCGGGCCCGACGGCGTCGCCCGGCGCGGGCTGCTGGTGCGGCACCTGGTGCTGCCGGAGGGCCTGGCAGGCACGCCGGAGACCATGCAGTTCCTGGCGTCGCTCAGCCGGGACACCTACGTCAACGTCATGGCGCAGTACCGGCCATGCTACAAGGCGCACGAGCACCCGGCGCTTGACCGCCCGATCACCGCGGCGGAGTACCACGAGGCGGTCCAGGCGGCGCTGGATGCCGGGCTCCACCGCCTCGATGATCGGCCGAGGCACTTGCCGCGATAACCGGAAGCCAACGCTGACGCGATACGATCGCAGGGCACTACGCGCTCAGACGAGCTTGGAGGAGGCTTGATGATGTCCGATTTCAGCGAGAAGGTGAAGTCGGCGAACCGGGGTGTGTCGCGCTGGGCGCGACGCACCGGCAGCGTCGTCACACAGTGGTGGGAAGAGGTCAACACCGTCCAGGAGCGCCGCAGCCGGATGCGCCGGCTTGCGCGCGAGCGCCGGCAGCTCCTGACGGACATGGGCAGCAAGGTCTACACGCTCCACCGCAAGGGCAAGGTGCAGAACCGCGACCTGCTCGCCGACTGCGGCAAGATCGACCAGATCGGCGAGGACATCGAGCGGCTCGAGGAGGAGATTGCGGAGATCAAGCGCGCCAGGGCGGCGGCGCCTCGGGAGGTGGAGGTGGAGGATGAGGCCCCGATCGTCGCCGACGAGGACGCGGATGTGAGCGCCGGCGAGGTCGAGGAGGCCCC
>JALGUI010000181.1 GCA_029820915.1 Candidatus Zipacnadia bacterium
GTCGGGGGCGAACATGGGCAGCTCGATGCCGTCGTACCCCCAGGCCTTGATGTCATCGAGCAGGCCCAGATGCTCCTCGGTGGCCGCCGCGGTCCACAACAGAACGTTGATGCCAATTCTCATCGCTGTCCTCCAGTAGCTGCCTGGGACGAGCCGCCTCGCTGTGCGACGGGGTCACGCCTCGCCGATCTCGACCCACTGTCCGCTCCGTGCCGACTCCAGCACGGCGTCGCAGACGATCTGCGTGTCGAGTGCGCAGCGGAAGTCAGGCTGTACGGCCTCGCCGGACTGCAGGCCCGCGAGGAAGTCGGCCAGGGCGTTGATGAAGGTGTGCTCGTAGCCGATGACGCAGCCGGGCACCCACCACCTGTCCATGTACGGGTGGTCGGAGTCGGTGACCAGTATGGACCGCCATCCGTCCACGTGGCTGTCATCATCTCGAAGGTGTTGTAGTTCTTGCGTCCCCGCGCGTAGCGCGTTGACTCGAACGTGCCCATGGAGCCGTTGGCGAAGCGCACCAGGAAGGCGCAGGCGTCGTCAATGCCGACGGGGCTGATCTCCCCCGGCCGGTCCTGGACCTCGCGCTCCTTGACGAAGGTCTCGGTCATCGCCGTCACGGACTCGATGGGACCGTTGAGCCACATTGCGGTGTCGATGGAATGGGCGAGCAGGTCCCCGGTCACTCCGCTGCCGGCGGCATCAATGTCGAGGCGCCAGAAGGTCGCGCCGCCCTGGGGCACCTTGGGGCTGATCGTCCAGTCCTGCAGGTAGGTCGCGCGGTAGTGGAAGACCCTCCCGACCCGCTGCTCGCCGACGAGCTGATGGGCGAGGGCAATGGCCGGCACCCTGCGGTAGTTGAACGAGACCATGTTGGGCACGCCGGCCTGCTCGACCGCCGCCACCATCTCGCGTCCCTCGTCGGCGTTCATGGCCAGTGGCTTCTCGCACAGCACCGTCTTGCCCGCCTGCGCCGCCGCGATGGCGATATCGTGATGGGTATTGTTCGGGCTGCAGATGTCAATGACATCAATGTCATCGCGCTCGATCAGTGTGCGCCAGTCGGTCTCGCAACTCTCCCAGCCCCAGGTGTCGGCGAAGGCGCGAACGCTGTCCTCCTTGCGTCCGCACACGGCCTTCAGCACCGGCCGGTACGCCACGTCGAAGAACTGGTTGACCTGCCGGTACGCGTTGGAGTGAGTTCGGCCCATGAAGCCGTAGCCGACCAGACCGATATTGAGTGTCTCAGCCACGAGAGCGCCTCCCTTCAGCCTCCGTACTTGGCGTTCAGCTCGTCAACGGCTTCCTTGCACACTGCGGTCACCTGCCACGCGTCAGGCCAGAAGCACAGGTCAATGGTCCACCAGTTGTGCGGCAACGTGTTCCGGCCCAGCTCGGGCAGGAGCACATCGAAGTCCACGACTCCCTCGCCGAACGGCGCGTGGGTCGAGGTCTCCTCGTCATGGAGCGTCTCGTCCGAGTCGATGAGATGGATATGGTTTATCTTCCCCCGCAGCTTCTGAGCCAGCTCCAGCGCGCCGCCCGGCAGCGTCTCCCTGTCACCGGGCTGGCGAGCGCCGACCGCCGCGACCATGTGGGCGTGGCAGGTGTCGAACTGCACGCCGAAGTTGTCCGCGTCCACCTCGTCAACGATGCGCACTATGTCGGAGGGCTTGTTGAAGGCGAAGCCGGGCTCGAACTCCCAGGTCACGTACAGGCCCTTGTCCGCCGCCTCCCGGGCGCACTGTTGCCAGGCGCCCACCACGCGGCGTCGGGCGGTCTCGGCGTCCACCTGCTCGAAGATCGTCGGCGGCTGCACCGTGTCAACCCGGATGCCCTTGATGCCCAGGTCCACGCAGAAGTCCAGGTTCTTGCGGAAGCAGTCCAGGTAATCGGCCTGGTCGTCGGTGTCGATCAGGTGCTCGTCCCACAGATTGGCCGCGAGCCCGGAGAAGCGCAGCCCCGTGTCGGCCAACTGCTCCCGGCAGGCCGTTCGCTGCTCGCGGTCGGGCATGTCGTCGGGATTCGGGTGCGGGGGGAAGCCACCCAACTCCACGCCCTGGAACCCCAGGCTGCTGAGTGTGGTGATGACCTCTTCCCACCCAATGGGATGGTCGGCATAGGGCCCTATGGTGTACGCCCACGAACCGATCGAGATGTCTTTCATGCCACGCCTCCTGTGGATGGCGACCTCACCGGCCGCCTCTCCTGTGATCGCCGACTTGAGGGGCGTCCGGGTTCACGTCCGGGCCGAAGTAGCGCAGGACGACCAGGGGCTCGTGCCCGGCCTGGTTCTCGAAGACCACCCCGGACCTGGCAGTGCCGTCGGTCACGAACAGCTCGTCCTCCGTCATCTCGCCGAACCGGATCATCGAGGGGCTGTGCACCGACAGACCGCCGATCGCTCCCCGTCCCTGCATGACCGTCAGACCGTAGGCGCCGCTGTCCTCGACGACCGCCCTGACGCCGGCGGCGACCGTCAGCTCCTTGGCCGTGAACCACTGCCGCCCCTCGACCGTGCCGTACACCACCCAGCGATCGACGTATCCCTCGCCCGAGGTGTCGGCAACCGGGATCGGCTCCAGGTAGTGGTTGTCCCGGAAGCTGGGGTCGAGATTGGCCTCCCAGTCGATCAGGTCAACCAGGTAGTCGAGGTCACCTCGCCTGTCCTCGGGGACGTCCTTGACCAGCAGGTCCCAGGGCACGGATCGGCCCTCGACCAGCGACTGGTACATCGCGAAGACGTCGGAGCCCCACTGCGGCTCGTAGGTCACCAGCGAGCCCGGCGCGTGGAGCAGACGGGGCTCGACAAGCCAGCCGGTTCCGGGCTTCAGCCGGTAGGCTCGCGACAGGTCCAGGATGCCGTTGTCCCCGTCCTGCCAACGCTCCAGGCAGCCGCGCACGTCCTGCTTCGTGGTCCCCGGCTCGAGGCCGTAGAAGGTGTGGGGGAAGTTGTTGCCCGTGTAGTTGAGCTGGGGCGGGAAGTAGTAGCCCTCCGGCTTGCCCAGCCGGCCCAGGCTCGCCACCTGCTCGGCGCTCTGGTGCAGGTGGTGGGGGATGGGGCCCATGTTGTCGAAGAACTTGCTGTACACCGGCCAGCCGCCGCAGGTGTCCCACATCTCCTGACCGATAATCTCGGGGCCGCACGCCGCCACGGCGTCCCTGAGCGTGAACCGGTCGCCCTCGAACACCACGTAGCTGAGGCCCTCGTCAGGGGGCGCCCCCTTGTTGTCCGCCGGCGTCGTTGAGGCGAACCAGCGTTCATCGATGCCGCCCCGATGCGCACCAAGGGCGTAGAGGTCGTCCGGGTGCAGCTTCAGCCGCCTGCCAGGATGCAGGAACGAGCGAGGCACCCACGTGGGCGCCAGCCGGAGGATGCCGCCCCCGGCGTCCAGCGCTCGGCCGGTCATGGCCTCAACCGTGTGTCGGCTCATGGGCACTCCCTTCCACAGCCAGCGTGGCAGGCCCAGGGAGGGCGGCGGCGGTGCAGCCCGACCCGCTTACCTCCCCTGTGCCAAGACGAGAATCAGGCAGGTAGACCAGTGTGCGTCTGTTATCCCCCGGGTGGTTCCACAGGGCGCTGGCTCACACCTTGTCCTTCCCGGAAATGCGCTTGGGTGCGGACGTTGGGTCTGCGCGACAGTGCAGGGCGCCCAGCCCGCATTACTCGCGTAGGTCGGCCTGCGTCTGATCCCGCCCCCGGCGGGATCAGACGCAGGTGAGAGCGCGCCCCTGCGCGCTCTCAGCTTCCAGCCCGACATACATTCTGGCCCTCGGCAATGTGCGCCGCATCAACGGCCCGTCTCGGGATTGCGGCGAGATTGTTGACGAATAGCCCGGGCCAGCGATGCCCGCGGCAGGGAGTCCGTCCGGTTGCCACGGTGCAACACGACCCGATCCATCATCTCGCGAGCGGCCATGCCGTCGTTCGATGCCTCAGTTCGCGCTCTCGACCTCGCCGCCCGCACCCAGCACGACGCGTGTGGTGCCATCGCCGGCGACGCGCTCCCCCTGCGCATCGAACGCCGCGCTGAAGTCGCCCTCGACGACGAGGCGGTCGCCCTCGGCGCGCTGGGAGACGGCGGCGCCGGGCGATCCCGCGCCGGACGGGTAGGTGGTGTCGCGCAGCGCCATGACTGAGACGAGCTTGCCGGTGCCGGTATGGAAGTAGAGCACGGCGGCGGTGAGGTCGAGCGCGTCGAGGTCCCACACGGTCGCAGCCAGGCCGCGGCCGGCGTCCTCGCGCAGGTTCACGATCTTGGCGGCCTCGACCAGCACGACAGCCGGCGTCCAGACGGGGTGGGACTGCGCCGGGCGCGTGAGCGGCGATATACTCAGGCTCCCCAAGTCGCCGGGGCGCAGCCCGATGCGCACGAAGTTGACGTAGGACCGGTCGTCCCAGGCGGCGATTCCAGCATAGCACGAGGACCAGATGGGGTCGGCGCCGCCCCAATCGGAGCCCGGGGGGCCGATGATGACGCGGTCGGTCTGCATCGTGGGACTGCCCAGATCCGGCTCGGCATCCCTTGAGCCGTTGCGGGTGATGGCGAACTTGTCGAGCGGCAGGTCGGCCTCCTGCAGCACCAGCTCGAAGTCGCCGCCGAGGCCGGACTGGTAGCAGATGAAGCGGCCGTTCGATGACCAGGAGGGCGAGTACTGGTTCCCCGGGGTGGCGGAGAAGTTGTCATCCCGGCCGCCGTCGAGGCGCCCGGTGGCGATCTCCCAGTTGGCCTGCACGTACCTCTCACAGGCGTAGAGAGACAGGAACGGGTGGTAGTCGGGCGAGGAGTCGGCCACGTCGCTGTTCGTGATGCGCGTCTGGGCACTCCCGTCGTCGTTCATCTCGTACAGCTCCTGGACGCCATCGCGGTTGGTGCTAAACAGGAGCTTCGAGTCGGTGAGGTCGGGCGACCAGTCGGCCTCGCCGTCCCAGGCGCCGTGATTGGTGAGGTTGGTCGCGCCCGAGCCATTGGTGTAGATCACGTAGATGTCGGTGTTCGCGGGGTTCTCCCTCTGAAAGGCGACGCGCCGTCCCTCGGGCCCGAAGGAAGCATGGCGATCGCCGACGGCGTTGTTCGTCAGGGCGCGCACGCCCGAGCCGTCTGCGTTGACCGCGTCCTGGGAGGGCCACCGGCGGTCGAACGCGATGACGGTGCCGTCGGGCGACCAACATGGATGGGTCTCGTTGGCGGTGTTGTCGGTCAGTTGCACGGCGTTGGAGCCGTTGAGGTCGCAGATCCACAGGTTGTTGATGCCGCCACTCCGGTCGCTGGCGAAGACGATCCGGTCGAGCAGCGCCTGCGACGCAAGGTAGGTGACCTCGGAGCCATAGAGCGCGGTCAGGGTCACTGCGCCGCCCGGGTTGGGGATTTCGCGCGCGACGAAGCCGGCGGCGCTGGCGGTGCGGACGATCAGCGGCCCGATCTCGTGCGACTGCACACCTCCGCCAGCCGGCGGGGCCGGTGGCCCGACCACATCCGGACTGCCGCCACAACCCGCCAGCATCGCGCCGACCGCCACAGCGCCCACAACCACGGCGATCCTGCCCAACATTGTCATCACTCCTCTTCGGGTGCGTGTCACCATCGGCCGGATGCGACAGCGCTTGCGCAGCGCTAGCCGGCGGTGATCGCCCCCTCCGGGTCGATGGTGACGCGCGTGGCGCCCTGCGAGATGCGGCGGCCGTCGGCATCGAAGACCGCGGCGAAGTCGCCCTCTACGACCAGCGTGCCGCCGCGTAGCGACTCGCGCACGGCCTGCGCTGGGGCGTCGGTGCCGGCCGGGTAGCTCGTGTCGTCGATGACCATCACCGAGACCAGCTTGCCGGTCCAGGGGTGGAAGTAAAGGACGGCGGCGGTGGGGTCGAGTGCGTTCAGATCCCAGATGATGGGGGGATGCCCACGTCCGCCGTCCTCGCGCAGGTTGACGATCTCGTTCGCTTCGACGACGACACCCGTGGCGGTCGGGGGCGCCTGCGCGGTCTGCTGCAGCGGCGACACCTGCAGGCTGCCCAAGTCCGCGGCTCGGATGCCGATGCGCACGAGGCTGCGGTAGCCGTCGTCAGCGAAGGCGACGATCGCCGCGTAGGCGGAGGTCCAGAGTGGGTCGGCGCCGCCCCAGTCGGAGCCGGGCGAGCCGATCAGCACTCGGTCGGTCTGCAGCGTGGGGCTGCCCAGGTGGGGGTAGATGTCTTCCACGCCGTTCTGAGTGATGGCGAACTTGCCCCAGGGCTCCTCGGTCTGCTGGAGCACCAGCTCGTAGTCTGCGCCGACGCTGGAGGCGTAGCAGACGAAGCGGCCGTCGCTCGACCAGGCGGGCATCTGCTGGTCGCCGGCGGAGGCGGAGAGCACCCAGGTGTCGCTGGGGCTGCTTGCCCTGACCGCGATGACGTCCGTCCAGCCCTGGACCGTGCCCTGATAGGCAAGCGTGTCGCCGTTGGGGTGGAAGGCCGGCAGGTTATCGCCGGTGAGGTTGGTGGTTACACGCGTCGCCCCCGATCCATCGGTGTGCATGGTGTAGATCTCCTGGTTGCCATCCCGGTCCGAGACGAAGGCGATCTTCGGCTCGTCGGGGTCGGGCGACCAGTCGGGGGCGACGTCCGTCGCGGCGTTGGCGGTGAGGTTGGCGACCGCGCTCCCGTCGCGGTACATGACGTGGATCTCGCTGTTGCCGAGCCGGTCGCTGTGGAAGGCGATCCTGCGCCCCTCGGGCGACCAGGCGGGCAGCGAGTCCACGGCGGCGTTGGCGGTGAGTGCGGTGATGCTGGAACCGTCGGCGTTCATGGTCATGACCTCGAAGTCCTGGCCCGGCCACATGCGGGAGAACGCGATCGAGGTGCCGTCGGGTGACCAGGTGGGCCCGATCTCGAAGGCGGCGTTATTGGTGAGCCGGACCCGGTTGGAGCCGTCGAGGTTGCACACGAAGACGTCGGTCTCACCGACCGCACCGCTGTTGTAGACGATGCGGTCGAGCATGGCCTGGGAGGCCAGGTAGGTGATCTCGGAGCCGTGCAGGGCGACCAGGCTGCCCGAGCCGAACCGGTCGCTTCCCACGTTTTCGACCACGAAGCCGGCGGCGGAGGCGGTGCGGATCACCAGCGGGCCGATCTCGGTGGTGTTCGCGTCGGCGCCGCCGGGGGGGGCCGGCGGCAGCGGGCCGGAGCCGCCGCATCCGCCGAGGGCGATAACGAGTGCCCCGATGAGCAGCGCGGCCGGTTTCGTGCGGTGCATGGCTGCCTCTCCCTCTCCAAGACCAGAGTCGGATGGCGCGTGTGTTCTGTGCGCCGGGCCTCAGCCGTCCACCTCCACGGCGCCATCGGCGCTGATGCTCACTGATGATGTGGCGCCGGCGACGCGGTTGCCTTGTGCGTCGAACACTGCGCTGAAGTCGCCCTCGACGATGGGCCGGTCGCCCTCGGCGCGCTGAGTGATGCCGGCGCCGGGCGATCCGGCGGCGGACGGGTAGGTCGAGTCGCGCAGCGCCAGCACTGAGATGAGCTTGCCGGTGTTGGCATGGAAGTAGAGCACGGCCGCGGTGAGGTTGAGCGGGTCGAGGTCCCAGACGGTCGGGGCGAGACCGCGGCCGGCATCCTCGCGCAGGTTCACGGTATTGGCGGCCCCCACGACCACGCCCGCGGGCGGCGGCGCCGCGCCGATGCGCTCGGTGATCGGCCCGGGGATGGCCTCGGCGCGCTCGTGGGCGACCTCGGCGGGCATGTGCCGGTGCGCGCACAGCTCGCTCAGGACGATGATGTCGCTACCATCGAGCGCGGCGCGGTCGATCATCGCGACCGTCTGGCGCATGTTGCTCTCGACGGGGTCCTCGCCGTCCGCCGGCGGGCTCGGCCCTCACGAGACGGTGGTCAGTCGCGCGTCGTGGGGCATTCAAGCACCTCGTGAAGTGCTGTCTCGATCTCGCTCCAGACAGCTTCGCTTGTCGTCCCCTGTCTACCTTTCAAGGGGTACGAAGGAATGTCCACTCAACGCGCGGAACTCGGGTCACCGAATGGAACTGCGGCCCTCCAGGGGGAGCTATGGAACCGCGCGAGATCCGCGATCCAGTACACGGCTTCATTCGACTTGACGCGACCGACTGCCAACTGGCAGACACGAAGCCGGTCCAGCGGCTGAGGCGCATCCACCAACTGGCTCTGGCCTCGGCGCTGTACCCAGGCGCTACGCATACGCGGTTCGAGCATTCGCTCGGCGTGCTCCATGTGGCGTCAGCTATGTGTGACCGCCTTGGCATTGACGGCGACAGAAAGCGCCTCATTCAGCAGGCGGCACTCCTGCACGACGTCGGACATGGCCCATTCAGTCACGTAAGCGAGATCCCATTGGCGCGCTACTCAGATCCGCAGGCCTTTGATGCGGATGATCTGGGGACGGAGGAGGCACACGAGGAGGTCACCGCACGGATTATCGAGCGGCATCCTGAACTGGAGCGCGTGCTCTCGCGGAACCGGCGAAGCGACATCGCCAAGCTGATCAGAGGCACCTACGACGATCCCATCGCGAAGGCCATCATCTCCGGCCCACTTGATGCTGACAAGCAGGATTACCTTCTGCGTGACAGTCAGATGTGCGGGGTCCAGTATGGCGTGTTCGACCTGGATAGACTCCAGCAATCCCTGACAATCGTGCGGGATGCCGAGGGCCAGGAGTCGCTCGCGGTGGAGAGAGACAGCGTCCACGCTGTCGAGCAGTTCCTCATGGCCAAGCACTACATCACAAGCCAGGTGTATGCTCACCGGGTTCGTCTCATTACGGACCAGATGCTCATCCGCGCGATCGTCTTGGGCGTGGAGGAAGATGGCATCGATGAACTGCGGGAACTCTATACGTACGACGCCTCTGACGCGTTCGTTCAACGGTATACGGAATGGGATGACTACCGCTTTCTGACCCGGTTTGCCGATGATTCTGTTTCTCCTGGCTATTGCGCGAAAATGCTCAATGCGCTACAATGCAGAAGGCTGCACAAACAAGTGTTCGAGGCAGAGCTGACCAAGTTCGCCGAGCAAGCTCCCGTCCTCTTCGAACCAGCGGATGAGACCCGTAAAAGGATTGAGGAGCGTGCAGCCCAGGCGATATCATGTCAAGCCAACCAAGAGATTGACCCTCTCGAGGTCATCTGCTATACCTATCGCCGTAAGTCGGTTCGTCCGAGCACAGGTGACGATATGAGTGCAATGCTGGTCACAACCGATGGACACCCCATCCCATTCGATCAAGCCTCGGCTTTCTACCAGTCAATGGAAGCCATGCGGTCTGATACGCACATCACAATCTTCGCGCCTGTTCAGTACAATACCCAGGCTGAACGGAGCCACCTCGAGCGGGCCGTGAAGGAGCCGCTGTATGATGCCATCTTCGATGCCGCCGCTCACATAGCCGGGGAGGAGTGGACAGAATGAATGTAAGGGATTTCCTCCTGCTGGTGCTCCACGCGCTCGGCGGCGAGGTAAGGGGGAAGACCAAGCTCCAGAAGCAAGTCTACTTCGCCGGTCAACTGGCCTCTGTTGACGTACGGCTCGGATACAAGGCTCACTACTACGGGCCATACTCCCCAACTGTGGAAGACGCCCTCGACGAGTTGTGGTCCATTGGCCTTATCGACAAGCATGTAAACCGCACCGGCCAACGTGGCGACCGAGGCTACGAGAAAGTCCGCTACGACTTCGCCCTGACTGATGCAGGTCGTCGAGCAGTCGAGCAGGTTCGCAGAGCCTGTCCCGAGGAGGCGAAAGCCGTGTCAGCCGCCGGCGAGAGGATGCAATTGGCCGGCGATCCCCACTACATGGAGTTGGCCGCTGCTGCGAAGACCCACTTCATCCTCCAGCGCAGCGACCATCCGCTTGCCGAGGCCGAGATAAGCGAGACGGCGGGCAATCTGGACTGGCAGTTGGGCAGCCAGGAGATCGGCAAGGCAGCGCAGTTCCTCCTGAGACTCGACCTGGCGCGCCGTCTCGAGGAATAGCATGGCGCGGGGCGTGCTGACTGTTCGGGCGCACCTCGCCCCGCGCCATCGGTCGCCTCCTCGGATCACCTCACCGGCACCAGCGCGATCCCGCGCAGGTCCATGGCCCGCTCGCGGCGGATGGTCGGCACCATCACCTTGATCGTGTTCGCGCCCTTCTTGAGGCGCAGCAGCACCGCCTGCTTCCGGCGGAACTTGCCCTGCGTCGAGGCGGTCCTGAGCATCTGCCGCTCGCCGCCCTCGACCCCGCCGCCGCCGGTGCTGGCGATCATGCCGTTGGGCATGATACGCGGCACGCCCTTGCCGTTGACGATGAACTCCACCTCGCTGCCGCCCTGGCCCGCCTCCACGCGGTAGTCCAGCCAGACCTGGTAGTCGCCGCGCTTCGGGACCTGGACCGTCCACTCGATGCTGTCGGCGGGATTGGTCCAGTTACCCGCGTGGATGACGCCCTCCTCGGACTCGTAGCGGATGCGCATGCCGTGCGGGCCATCGAGGAAGCCGAAGAGCACGGGCAGATCGAGCGCTCCGTCCTCGTCCGGGCCCAGCACCATCGGCTCGACCTCGGGCGCGCCGACGAGGTCCACCGCGATGACGCTCGCGACCTTGTCGGGGGCCTGG
>JALGUI010000182.1 GCA_029820915.1 Candidatus Zipacnadia bacterium
GCGTGCGCGACCAGCTCGGGCAGGTCGGCCCGCAGCGTCGGCTCGCCCCCGGTGAAGATGACGTAGGGCACGCCGATGGCCCACAGCCGGTCGAGCACCGCTCGCCAGCCATCGGTCTCCAGCGACGGCATGTCACGGCGCGCGGGCTCGTTGTAGCAGTGCGCGCAGTCGTTGTTGCAGGCGTAGCTCAGGGCCAGGTCGGCCTTGTAGGGTGCCTGCGCGCGCACCGACAGCGGTGGCGGCTGGGCGATCCCCAGCTCGCACACCACGCAGCGCTCCGACGGCCGGCGGAGCTTCGCCATCGCCGCGGCCATGCGATCGTACTCGGACCGCAGCGCGAAGTCGCGCACCTCCGGGTAGAAGGTCCGCAGGCGCACGAGTGCCCGGTCGGCGGGCGTGTCGTCGAGCGCCAGCTCGGCCATCTCGACCTGCTGCGGCCCGAGCAGCAGCGCGTCGGTCACGTTGCGGAACAGCACGCCGGTGCCGTCGGGATGCACGCGCAGGTGTACTCGCACGCGGCCCTCCGGCGTCTCGAAGCGCCAGTGGCGCATGCGCACGCCGCCCGCGCCGGGCCGGAGCGCGTCCAGCCGCGCGCCCAGCCGGCCGAGGTCGGCGCGGATCTCTGCGCCCGCGCGCCTGACGATGCGGCCGAGAAAGGACGAATCGCCTACCACTTGGGCTTCTCCTCGAGCTGGTAGGTCGTGCCGCAGTACGGGCACTTCACGTAGATGGCGCCCTCCCGCATCTCGATGGCGTCGGAGTCGAGCTGGGCCCCGCAGGAATTGCAGCGCAGGCGCTCGAGCTCGGTGTCGCCGGTGAAGTCTACCTTGTGGGTGATCTTGGTCTCCGGGCCCTTGGAGCGCGCCAGGTAGACCATGAAGGCCGCGGCGCCCAGCAGGACCACGCCGATGATGACGCGCGGCAGCACGTTCCCCTGGCCCGCCGCCACCAGGAAGATGAGCCCGGCCAACGCCAGTACTCCCCCGAGCAGATATCCACCTGTCTTCATCGTATTAGCGGCGGCCGTCGATGGCCGCGGCACCTCCCGCGTTCGAGGGTCGCTGCGTCGCACTCTTGAGGTTCGCCCGCCAGGGGTGGGGAACCTGCCGGCCTGCGGTTGCCGTTGTCGTGTCGTCGTCGTTGTGCCCCCGCCGCCCCGTGTCCTGCGAAGCAGGTACCGGGGGGGGCGGGCCGCAGGCCCGCTGCTGCGCCGCCATCGTCAGCGCCCACCAACTCGCAGGGCCGCCCCCTGTCGGGCCGCTCTTTCCGCTCTCGACGACGGCAGTCGCCCTTCGGGCGACCCCTCCACACGTACGGCCTCACCCCTCCCCCACCGTGCCGAAATCGCGCAGGCTCGCCTGATCGACGAGATACTTGCCGGGCCGGTGGAAGAAGGTGGTCATCGAGACCGCGGCTGTGCCGGGCGGCGTCGTGAGGTAGACGCGCCCCCGGCGCCAGTCCCGCGTGTCGGCATAGGTCCGCTCCGGCGCCTCGCGCGCGGGCTCGTTGGCGGTCACGAGAGTGAAGTCCGGCTTGTCCCCCGGCGAGCAGGTCGAGGGCATGGGCCGAGCACGAGAGCAGGGCCGGTGTTGCCGCCGGTCACCGAGACGCTCTGGTCACGCCGCATTCAGCTCCCTCACCGGCTACGGGGCAACTGGGGCCTCATCCTCGTAGGGCCACCATCCGGTCTCTGGGTCATAAAGCCACCTGCGGTACTCGTCCTTCGTGATGCCGGCTTCCGTCAGATCCTCGGCGCTCGGGGCATCCTGCAGCCCGAGCAGGAAGCGGTAGCCGCTGTCTGTCCTGCGCAGCAGTGCGGTGGATCCGTCCTGGCGGTAACCGTTCTGCCAGCCGGCGAGCACAAGGAGCTCGACGAATGGGCCGCGCTCCAACTGTAACTCGGCGTCCCATCCCTCCATCGTCTTCTCACCATAGGCCTCGAGCTTCTGGTAGCCGTTCGAGCCGTCGGCGACGGCCTGCGCCGCGGCCATCGCCCGGGGGTTCTGCCGCAGTTCGGCCAGCGTCTTCGGGAACGGGTCGAGGCTCCCCGAGAGGGGCTCCGGCTCGTCAGAGGGCGCCGGGCCGGCGGGCGCACCGGCCATCGGGAAGTCCCAACTGAACTCCACGGAGTGCGGAGCATTGCGTGCCTGGCGCACCTGGGCCGCCTGTGCATCCGTGAGGGTCACTACCTCCGCCGAACGGCGGTAGTTGTCGCAGGCGCGGAAGACAGTTGTGTGCCAGATCGCCCGGTCACCGCGAATGATAAGCACGTCGAAGCAGGCGCTCTCCAGCTCCCATGTCTCGCCGGCGTTGGGATTGTCGAGGCAGACGCCCCCCTGCCCGCCTATTGTGCAGCCCACTTCCTGAAGCTGCTCGGGGCTGTTGACCGGCACGCTGCCTGCCTCAACAACGATATCACCGGTCTGTATCCCCTCGATCCAGACCCTCGGCTCGGAGTAGTCCGGGTTGTCCTCCAGTGCAACGAGCACGCCCTCGATGGGCGGAAGGGCCCGCTCGGCCTGCCCCTCCACATGCGGCCTGCACACGATCATGGTCGGCGTCCCGATCTTCAGCTCTCCGGTGGCGGTCAGTGCGATGCCCGCCGCGCTGACCTGCAGGGGCGCGTAGACGTCCCACTTGGAGCCCACCAGGTCGATCTCCGTCCCGAGACATTCGCCGGCGATATCATCGAGGATGTCAACACCGGTGATGCCAAGACTCCCCAGCTTCATGATAACGGCGGGCTTCGTCAGTACGCCGCCGCTCATGACGAAGACCGTGGCCGCCCCCACGTCCAGGCCGGCCCTGACATCCCCCCAACTCCAGGTTCCCAGGTAGATGCCCTCAGTCAGCACCTCCTCGGGCGCGTAGTGCGAGAAGTCGAAGTCCTTCGTCACGGTCCCCGCCAGCTCCAGCAACCCCGAGGCCCCTGACGCAAGCGTGAACATCGAGCCGGTAAGCTGCAGGGCAGTGCCCTCCATGACGCCCGTCAGCTTGCCCAATTGAACTACGGACTCCTCCGTCAGGGACGACCACGCCCCCGGGCTGCGCTCCAGCAGTTGGTGCTGGCATGGGCGGATCAGCGCCGGTCCCGCCCCGAGGCCCGCGGGCGTGCAGGCGAATGTGGGCCTGAGCCTGTAGCGCGCGGCGGCCGGCTGAGAGACACGCCCCCCGTCGAGCGCCTCGCTCGGCCCCATGTAGACCAGAGGGACACGCTCCCCCGCGTCATCCGCCACAAACGCAATGAACTGAATGCCGTCGTCGTACCAGTCCACGCGCAGGTCCTCGAGGGGATCCCCGCTCTCGTCGGCAATCGTCACGTCGATCTCCAGATCGTGCCTGGCCGAGTAGAGTTCGGCCCTGCCCCCGGCGTCCGTCCGCCGATGCTCCCGCTCCGGCGCGGAGGCGGCGGGCTCGGCTGTAAACGCCTCGGGCACCGCCGGGCCGGTCTGGGTCTGAGGCGGCGTGCTGCGGCTACACCCTCCGAGCACCAGCAGTATCACGACGGTTGCGAGCGCGACGGCGATGCGAATCTGACGCCCCCAGGGACGGTGGCAGCGTTGCGGCATTCCTATCACTCCCGAGCTTCCTCGACGCATGCGACAAGGCTGTGATCCGCGGTCGCGTTTCGTGGCTGCGACGCGAGGGACCTGCCCGCTCGGGGACCGCCGTCGGTAGCGGGCTCGTCGAACGCAAGACAAGGAGTACGTGCCGCGCGGAGCGAAACGGTGCGCGCCGCGTCAGTGCGGGCCGTGCCTTCCGAGAGAGCGGTTTGCGCCATGCCCACTGACCGCCCGAACATCCTGTTCGCCATCTCTGACGACCAGTCGTTCGCGCACACGGGCTACGCCGGAGACCCGGCGGTGCGTACTCCGCACTTCGACCACATCGCGGAGCAGGGCGTGATCTTCACCAACGCCTACGTCTCCGCCCCCTCCTGCACGCCCTCGCGCGCGGCGGCCCTGACCGGCCGCAACCACTGGGAGCTGCGAGAGACCGGCAACCTGTGGAGTGCCTGGCCGGGCCGGCGCGTGTACCCCGAGGTCCTCGCCCAGGCCGGCTACCACGTCGGCCACGAGCGCAAGGGCTGGGGGCCGGGCGATCCGGCGCTGCGCGTTCACGGCAACCCGGCCGGGCCGCGGTACGGGAGCTTCCGCGAGTTCCTCGCGGATCGGCCGCGCGCTGCGCCCTTCTGCTACTGGTTCGGCAGCACGCAACCGCATCGGCCCTACGTCGAGGGCTCGGGGCGGCACGCCGGCATCGCGCTCGATGACGTGGCGGTGCCGCCGTACTTCCCGGACTGCGATCCCGTCCGCGCCGACATCGCCGACTATCTGCTCCAGTGCCAGGTCTACGACGCGCAGATCGGCGAGCTGCTGGCGGCGCTCGAAGCCCATGGGCTGCACGAGAACACACTCATCGTGGTCACCAGCGACAACGGCATGCCCTTCCCGCGCTGCAAGGCCAACCTCTACGACTACGGCACGCGCATGCCCATGGCCGTCTCCTGGCCCGGCGTCATCGCGGGCGGGCACACGGTGACCGACTTCGCGGGCTTCGCCGACCTGGCGCCGACCTTCCTCGAGGCCGCCGGCATCGAGCCACTGGAGGAGATGTCCGGCCGCAGCTTCCTCGATGTGGTCACCGCAGGCCGCTCCGGGCGCATCGATCCCGAGCGCGATCGCGTCTTCTGCGGGCGCGAACGCCATGCGACCGGCCGCCAGGGCGGCGTCGGCTACCCTATGCGCAGCATCCGCACCGACGAGTTCCTGTACATCCGCAACTTCGAGCCGACTCGCTGGCCCGCGGGGGACCCGCCGGACTTCACCGACTGCGACCAGAGCATCACCAAGGACTACATGATGGCCCACCGCGATCTGCCCGAGGTCGCCCCGCTGTTCGAGCCGGCCTTCGGGATGCGCCCGGCTGAGGAGCTGTATGACCTGCGCCGCGATCCATGGCAGATGACGAACGTCGCGCAGGTGCGGGAGTACGAGGGCGTGCGTCGGCGCATGTTGGCGGAGCTGGAGACCTACCTGTCGGCGACACGCGATCCGCGCCTGACCGGCGAGTTCGACTTCGACCGCGCCTACTGCTTCTGGAACGGCCGCTGGTTCCCGCGGTCCTGCCCGCAGGTCTTCACCGGCCGCTCCCGCTAGCGCTTCAGAGGTGACACCATGAGCGCCACACCGACCGACCGTGGCTTCGAGGTCGTGCGCGATGACGCGACCCTTCGCGTCGAGTTCTGCACGCCGGGCATCGTGCGCATCCGCGGCTGGGAGGGCCCGGAGCCTCCGATGAACGCTCTGCTGCGCTACGGCCTGTGGCGGCGCGACTGGCCGGCGGTCGAGGTCGAGGCGAGCGCCGCGCGCAACACTGCCGGCGCGGCGAGCGACCTGCTGACCGTCAGTATCAACACTGAGGGCGGGCTGTGCGTCAGCGACGCCGACGGGAACGAGCTCCTGGCGACGCACGAGCCACCCATGCTCGGGCCAGACCCGGGCTTCCGCGCGCGCTTCGCTCTCCCCGGAGGTCGCGAGCGACCTCAGGACGAGCGCTTCTTCGGCCTGGGCGACCAGGCGCGCGGTCGCATCGAGCA
>JALGUI010000183.1 GCA_029820915.1 Candidatus Zipacnadia bacterium
CGGGGATGTCCGCGGGCAACACGTCGGTCAGCGGGTCGGGGTTGAGGCCCTTGTGCCCGTAGGGGCCAAAGGGCCGCTGGATATCCACGCACTCGACGCGCCGGACCCACAGGGCGTCCCGCGGCAGCGTCTCGGGACCGGCCAGATCGCCCCACACGAAGTCAACCTCTTGCGCGCCGGTGTCGGGGGTGACTGCGACCTGGAATGACTCGAACTCGCCGCGCGCGGCGGAGATCTCGATGGCCGCCAGCGGCTCGCCGCCCGGAACGTCGCGGTCCGGCAGGAGCTTGGCGTTCTCGCTGTCGGTCCACAGCACGCCGCCGGGGAACTCGCGCAGCACCCGCGCGGTGTCGGCGACTTCGCGCCGGGGCGCGGCGGTGGCCGTGATGTCATCGAGCCACAGGCGGGCGTCCGCGTTGTCGCCGGTGAGCTTGATGAGCAGCGAGAGCGCGTCCACACCCTCGGGCGCAATGACGTCGCCAACCTCGGCCCGCACCCATCCCTGCTCGTCGGCGCCGCCCACCCACTCGCCATCGATGAAGTCGCCGCGCTGATCGTGCGGCACCGTGACCACCGGCCGGTAGAGCAGCACCTCGGGGTTGCGGTCGCCAACCGGGTGGCGCACGTACACCACGGCCCGGCTCGGCCCGTTCTCGGCGCGGTAGAAGAAGCTCAGGCTGTAGACCGTGCCGGGCTCGACCGGCACGGCGGTGCTCCAGCCGCCATTCAGGCCCTCGAGTCCGAGGCTGCGCGTGCCGCTGTGGGCGTGAGCGTCGTCCCACCAGCCGCGCGAGTCCTGCCACGAGTAGAAGCCCCAGTCGGCGGGCTCCTCCCCCGCGCCGTCCTCGAAGCTCGCGTTCGGCACGGCACTCTCGATCTCCACCTCCTGCGCGCCGACCGGGCAGCCGGCCATCAGGATGGCGGGGATCAGAAGGACGGCATGGCGAAGAGCAGTCGCTAGTGCTTGGTGGCGGGAGCTTGCGTGCTGCAATCTGCTCCTAACGGCATGTGCAGGCGAGGGCGCCCGCACTACGATGTGGTTGGCTGTTACCTTGTCGTACAACAATTCGCACGACAGGCGCCCTCGCCTGTCGAGGCTGTTAGTGCGCGGTTTCCCGCACGTAACCACTAGCGACACCGCGAATCACCCTCCCTGCGTCATGCGTCGTTCGCCGGACCTCGCAACCGCCGCCATAGCGCGGTCAGGCCCTGGTGCGGCCCTGGGATGGAGCCGGGGCGGCTCGCGCGCGACACGGGCGGCCGCACCTCGAAGCGAAGGTCGGCCTCCAGCACCCACGCCCAGAAGCCACCGTACACGAGCATTCGCTCCTCGTCGAAGTTGGCGTGAAAGCTCTCTTCGGTCAGGTTGAGCCTGACCGCGTACTCGCCGGGGGGCAGCCTGAGCGCGCCCACTTCGGGCCGGTCGGGCTCCCATTCGCCGAAGATGCCTGTCTGCCCCGCCGGAGCCGGTGGGCCGTCGCCGTAACCGTACGCGGTGCGGTCGAGTGCGTAGAAGAGCGAGGGCCTGTCCCTCGGGCCCTGCTCGCGCTGGCCAACGCGCCACAGCACGTGAAGGCTGCCTTCCAGGGCGAAGTCATGGACGGCGTGCCCGGACTCGTCGGTGACGAGCCAGTCGAAGAGCAGGTAGCCGCGCACCGAGTGGCCTTCGCTGACGTGGCGCGCGAGCTCCGCGTCGGGGACGTTCCAGTGGCAGTCATCGCACCACCAGCGGCCCAGGCGGCCGAGCTGCCAGCTCGACCACGCCTCGACGTCGCCGGCGTTATGCTTCTCGGCGACGCCACGGATGGGCACGGCTCCGACCAGCTTGACCTGGTAGGCGAACCAGGGCTTGAGCCTGCGGGCGATGATGGTCCCGGCCAGCGTGCGGTACTGCGCCGCATAGCTGACCTCGACGGGATGGGCGTCGGTGTCGAAGTAGTCGAACTCCTCGCGGAACCGGGCCGAGTAGGGCTCGTCCGCCATGTCGCGCCAGCGGGGCTGCTGCGGAGGGTTGACCGGGAGGGGGTGGAGTGTGGTTTCGCTGGTCTCGCTCACGATGGTCACTCCACTGTCCGGCACCGGGCGCTCCCGGAAGGTCAGCCACCAGATCACGGCCGTGACGCCCGCGACGATGAGCAGCAGGGCGGCAAGCCGCCACCACGGGCTGCGCTGCGGGCCTGCGGCGTCGGTGTCTGACATCTCGCCGGCACAGTTCGCGCGCGCGGGGTGCAATCCCTTGTCTGGGCACCGTACAGACGGACGCGCGGGCGACGAAGGCCCGCGCGTCCGGAGCTCGCCTCGCGTGGTCGCTACTCGCTCGGCTGCTGTGGGTTCCAGTAGATGTTCGTGTCGAGTTGCTCCTCGGAGTTGCTCCTCGCGCGCCCACTTGACGTGGCTGTCGATGAAGCCGTAGATGATGCCGTCATTGTGCCGCTGCGGCCAGTTGTTGCCGAGGAAGCTGTTGTCGGAGGGCGCCAGGGTCAGGTCGGCGTTAGGATCGTTGATCCACCACTCGGGGTTGCCGTAGGACGAGTCGCCCAGCCCGACCTGCCCGTTTGCGCCGATGGCCTCCGGGCGCACGTCGCCGCACAGGATCTTCGTCGAGGCATCCCAGAACGTGCCCAATCCCAGGCCGCCGGCGAGGTAGTTCATGCCGTAGCCGGGCCCGGCGTCCTTGCGGTCGGGGCAGAACATGATCTGCCGGTTGCGGGTGTAGGGGAAGATCGCGTTGTACCACTGGGTGTCGGCGGTCAGCCCGCTCTGCCCGCGCGGCAGCACCTCGTCGTAGTCCTGCGCGTACATGCTGAACGCAAGCCCAATCTGCTTGACATTCGAGATGCACGCCGCCTGCCGGCCCTTGCCCCTCGCCCGCGAGAACACCGGGAAGAGGATGGAGGCAAGGATGGAGATGATGGCGATGACCACCAGAAGCTCGATAAGAGTGAAGCCCGTGCGCCTGTTCATTCACGCCGCCTCCTGTGCGTTGTGCCTTGCCGGGACGGACCGTCCCGCTGAGGATGCAGGCATCCTCTCGGTTATCTTACCAAACACCTCGACGCGGGACAAGTTTCGCGCGTCTTGCCACCGGGCGCCATGCCAGAGGATGCCTGCATCCTGCGATCAGCGCAGCTCCACGAGCAGCGTGACATCGCATGGACAGCACCCGGCTCGCGAGCTGTAGACGGTCAGCCCGCCCCGCCCCGCCGCGGCGTCCTCCGCGACGATGCGAACTCGCACGATCCCGTCCCGCACCGCGGCCCGCGCGGCATTGTCCACGACCGAGGCCCTCACCAGCTCGCCGTAGCGGCCCAACAGGCCGTGCATGTGCGAGAGTGCGCCCCGCGCATCGGCGGGCTGGTCGTGCAGCGCCACGCGAGCGGCCTGCGTCTCCCCGATGATCACGCGCGCTCGGGACGGCCAGCGGTCATCATCGGTCTGGGGCGCGCCGCCGCGGGCGCTGGACAGCTCTGCCAGCACTGTCAAGGACGCAACATCGGCGGCCGGGATTCCGTGAGGATGCACACATCCTCCAGGATGCAGGCACCCTCCCGGCAGCCCGAATCGATACTCGACCTCGCCATCGCCGCGCCCGGCGAGCAGATGGCCGTCGCCCTCCACCAGGCCGTCCTCCAGGATGCAGGCACCCTCCCGGCAGCCCGAATCGATACTCGACCTCGCCATCGCCGCGCCCGGCGAGCAGATGGCCGTCGCCCTCCACCAGGCCGCGCTCGATCTCGCCGGCAAAGCGCGCGTCACCGTCACCGGCCGCCAGGCTCAGTACAAGCGCCTCGCCGTCGCGCCACGCCCCCCTGTTCGCCTCGACGACCTCGAGGAAGCGCAGGTTCATCGCGGCGGGCCTGCCGCGCCCGTCGTCGAGCACGGCATCGACCCGCACCAGGCCGGGCTCGCCGGGCATGGTCAGCGCGATCTCGGCCGCGTCGCCCGAGAGCCCGTCGAGGGGGCGCCGCCGCACGATGACTCGCTCGCGGCCGAGAGCGTCGGTGAAGGTGGCCCACCACGTGACTCTCGGCGCCAGTTCCGCGGCCCGGGCGGAGGGGCGCAGGAAGACCGGCAGGCGGACCGTGTCCCCGGGCGCCACCGTCATCCCCGGCGGACAGTCGAAGCCGACGAACAGCTCGCCGAGCAGCAGCGCCGGATCGTAGCCGAACTGCTTGGGCGAGCGGTCGTAGTTGTAGAGGCCGTTGTGCTCCCACTCGATATCGGTCAGCTCGGTGTAGACATAGCCGCAGACCTGCTCGTGCCTGCGCAGCTCGCCCGTCAGGAAGAGCAGGCACCAGGACACGTCGAGATCGCCCATGCGCGCGGAGATGCCGCCGTACTCGCTGTTGAGCAGCGGCTCATGGCCCTGGGCGTTGCCGTCCACGTAGTTGAAGGCCGATCCGGGGTGCGTCTGCCCGACGACGCTCTCGATGTGCTCGCGCGCCTTATCGAAGTCGTTGAGGTAGAAGTGCCAGCTATTGATGTCGGTGACCACATGATCGTACAGACACGCCGAGTTGTCCTCGACCAGCCGGGTGGGATCGAGCTGCTTCGCTCGCTCGTAGCACTCCCGCACCCACTGTTGGCGGTCGGGCAGGCCGGCGTACTCGTGTCCGCCCAAGCCCCAGGTCTCGTTGAACAGGCACCACGCGATGATACTCGGGTGATTGTAGTCGCGGCGGATCTGCCCCCACGCGGTGCGCTCCCAGCGCGCCCTGGACAGGTCCGAATAGCCATCGTAGCCGAAGCCGGGGATGTCGCACATGAGCAGTACGCCGACGCGATCGGCCCAGTAGCAGTAGCGCGGATCGGGGGTCTTGATGTGCAGGCGCAGGAAGTTGAGGCCCGCCTGCTTCGCCAGCAGCATGTCGCGCCGGAGCGCGGCGTTGCTCGGGTGCGTATAGACGCCCTGCGGATGGAAGGACTGGTCGAGCGCGCCGCGCAGGTAGACCGGCTGACCGTTGAGGCGGATGTACGTCGGCCCGTCCTCGCCGAGAGGCCCGACATCGACGTCGCGCATGCCGAACTGCGTGTGCACGGTGTCAACCACCTCGCCCCCGTCCAGCAGGGCGACGGTCAGCCGGTACATGTGCGGGTTGTCGGGCGTCCAGGGGATCGGATCCGCCAGCTCGGAGGTCAGTTGCAGCTCAGCGTCACCGGTGATGGGCGCGGGCGCGGTCTCGAGCGCGGTGCGTCCGGTGGAGGTACGGATCTCCAACGCGACGGACAGCTCGCGCGCGTCGGGCGCAGCGTGGGCGGACACCGTGATCGTGACCGCCTCCCGTGCCAGCGAGGGCCGCACGAGCACCTCCGCGATGTGGGCCTCGCCGCGGGGTTCAAGCCACACGGTCTGCCAGATGCCGCTGGTGCGCGTGTACCAGTTGGCGACCTGCTTGCCGATGGGCTGCTCGCGGTGGTCCTCGGGATCGTGCACGCGGATGACCAGCGTGTTCTCGCCGTCGGCCAGAGTGTCCGTGATGTCGAACCCGACGGGCAGGTAGCCGCTCTCGGCGGCGCCGACCTCGATACCGTTCAGCCAGGCGCGCAGCTCCCAGTCGGCCGCACCGACGTTGAGGAAGACGCGCCTGCCGTCCCAGCCGGCCGGCGCCGTGAAGCTGCGGCGGTACCAGCCGATGGTGTGCCGAGGCGCCTCGCGGTAGTTGTCGATGGTCACCGACCCGGGCTCAAGCCAGGCCTCGAGGCTCAACCAGCTCTGAGGATGCAAGCATCCTCCGTTGCCCGCATGCGCCTCGGTGCCCCAGGCGAGGTGGCTCTCCCACGGGAAGGGCACGCGGATGGTGCGCGAGAACGCTTCCCGGAGCGGGTCCTGCCAGCCCTCGCCGGCGCCCCGGTCGTCCGGATCGAACTCGAACGCCCACTCGCCGTTGAGGTTGAGCCAGTCGATGCCGGGGCGGAGTCCGCGGTGGAAGTCGGGGCGCGGATGCTCGGCTCTGGGGACGGCCGGAAGCGATCGCCGGGACATGATCTCACTCCCGAATTGGCGCGGAGGTGAACCCGCGGGGTTGTGCGGTGTTCTAAGGGTTGCCTGTCCGCGGCATGCAATCGCGGGCGCGCGAGGAGTTCCGCCGTGTGCAGGCGCCGACCTCCTGTCAGGAAGGTATTGCAGAACGGGGAGGAGTCCAGGAAACAGATGGAGAATCTACTAAGAAGGGCCGCCACCCGTTGCACGTCGCCGATGGCGACGGGACCGCTGGGACGCGGATGGACCGCCATGGATGAGCAGGTACACGAGTTCATCGAGGAGACGGCGCAGGACCTGGTGGGGCTGGACGTAGCGCTGTTCTACCAGGCGAACCCGCGCGCCTTCGATACCGCCTCCGGCATCGCACTGCGCACGCACCGGGCCGTCGATGAGGTGGAGCCCGCGCTGAAGCGGATGGGCGAGCAGGGCTACCTGGAGGTGCTGTCACGGGGTGACGGCCGCTACCGCGTGTACGCCCTGTCCCCCACGCCCGAGGCGTGGCGCGTGTTGTGCCGGGTGAGCGAGGCCTACCACGAGGACCCCGAGGCCCGCAAGGAGATCATCCTCATGCTCGTGCAGCGCCGCCTGCAGGACCGCACTGCGGCGAGAAGCCCTGGGGGAAGCCCGCATCCTCACGGGAGTGGCACAGATGGTTGATGTGGTCAGCACGGGCATTCCGGGGCTTGATGAGATCCTCGGGGGCGGTCTGCTCGAAGGCTCCTGCACGTTGCTCGAAGGGATACCCGGCACCGGCAAGACCACCGTCGGCCTGGGGTTCCTGTACCACGGCGCGGTGGTCGCGAGGCAGCCGGGCATCGCCATCACCTTCGAGCAGTTCCCCGAGCAGATGATCGCCGATGCGGCGCAGTTCGGCTGGGACCTGACCGCGCTCGAGACCGAGGACCTGATGCACATCATGTGTACCTCGCCCGACGTCTTCCTCGACCAGCTCAGCGAGGTGGGCGGCCTGGTGGACCGCATGGTCACCGAAATGGGGGCCCGCCGCCTGCTGATCGACAGCGCCTCGCACCTGCAGCAGATCAGCCAGGACCCGCGCGACCAGCGTGCTATGTTCTACAGCATGATCAACGGCCTGAAGCGAGCGGGCCTGACCACGATCGTCACGAAGGAGCTTGAGTCCACGGAGGTCGCCCCGATCCCGTTCGAGGAGTACCTGTGCGATACGGTGGTGCGGCTCGACAACTGCATGGTGGGCCACTTCCGGCGGCGCCGCTTCGTTGAGGTGGTCAAGTCCCGGGGCCTCAAGCATCGCAGCGGCCGGCATGGCTTCGAGCTGACCTCCGAGGGGCCGAGGGTCTACCCGCGCTACCGGCCTCACCCGCGTCGGGCCGAGGAGGCCTGGCCCGTCGCGAAGCTCTCCACGGGTGTCGGGGGCCTGGATCGCCTGCTCAGCGGCGGCCTGCTCGCCGGCAGCGCGACGCTGGTGGCCGGCAGCGCCGGCGTCGGCAAGACGACCCTGGGTCTGCAGTTCATCTGCGAGGGCGCGCGGCGCGGCGAGCAGGGCATCTACGTGAGCTTCGAGGAGTCGCCGACCAAGCTGACCTGCCAAGCGGGGGGCTTCGGCCTTGACCTGCAGGCCTACCGGGACGAGGGCACCGTCACGGTCATACACAACTTCCCGATCTCGGTGCGTTTCGAGAAGCTTCTGGTCGAGATCCAGGACGAGATCGACCGCACGGGCGCGAAGCGACTGGTGTTTGACAGCCTCACCGACCTCGACATGGCGCTTGCCGGCGAGGACGGGCTGCGCGAGGCGGTCTACGAGTTGGTCAGCATGCTGGACAATCGTGGCGTCACCAGCCTCGTTGTCACCGAAGTGCCGGAGCTGTTCGGCCAGACCTACGTCACCGGGAAGCACCTGTCGATCATCGTGGACGGCATCATTCTGCTGAAGTACCTGGAGCTCGAGAGCGAGATCATGCGTGCGCTGTCGGTGCTCAAGATGCGCGGCTCGAGTCACGACACCGGCATCTGGCGCTACGTCATCCAGGGACACGGCATCGAGATCCTCAACCGATTCGAGGGGGCCGAAGGCCTGATGGCCGGGGCCGCGCGCACCACGACGATCGCCCTGTCGGTGCGCAGCTTCAGCGAGTTCGACGAACAGCTCAACGCCGAGCTGCTGGAGCGCTTCTCGCAGATCCACCCGAACGTCTCGCCGGTATCGCTGAACCTGCCCTACAACCCCGACGAGGCGCTGGAGACCGTGCGCACCGCGCTGCGCGCCGAGAGCACCCAACTCTCGGCCGCGCCGCTGTGCCTGTACTGGACACCCGACGTCGTCGCAACCGGCAGGCTGAGCGACATCAGCGACGTTCTCCCCCCCGAGGAACTCGAACAGCATCTCCCGGAGATAGTCGAGCCAGGCATGCACGACGGGCGGCTGTTCGGCGTCCCCGCCATCGGCGTGTGTGGCGCGCTGCTCTACCGGCGCGATCTGCTCGACAAGCACGGCTTCCAGGCTCCGCCCGCGACGTGGGACGAGCTCATCGAGCAGGCGAGCAAGGTGCTCGCCGATGAGGACAGCGAGGAGCTGATCGGCTTCCAGTTCCCCGGCTATCTCTACGAGGGCCTGAGCACGTCGTTCCTCACGAACTTGTGGAGCAACGGCGGCGCGGTGGTGGGCGAGGACGGCACCTGTGGTCTCGCCGGCGACGCCGCCCGCGGGGCGCTGCGCTTCATGCACTCGCTGATCCACGAACACGGCATCGCGCCGGTGGGCGTCACCAGCTATGCGGGCGGCCTCGAGCCCCAGGAGGACTTCATCGAGGGCCGCACGCTCTTCCTCTACATGCTGCCGAGTGTCCTGCAGGAGATCAACCGGCCGGAGAGCCCGCTGCAGGGCAAGGTCGGGGTCGCGCCGCCGGCGCACGGCCCGTTCGGCGACCGCGGCTACAGCTTCCTGGGCGGCTGGCACTTCGGCATCCCCGTCAACGCCAAGGCGCCGGTCGCGGCGGGCCAGTTCATCCGCTTCATGGCCGGCGCGGAGGTCCAGAAGGAGCGGGCGATGCGCGGCGGGCCGATGCCGACCATCGGCTCACTCTACCGCGACCCGGACGTGCTGGCCTTCAACCCGCACTACCCGACGCTCTACGAGCTGCTGCGCAGCGCCCGCAAGCGCCATGAGATCCCGCACTACCTGCAGGTGTCGCGGCTCATGCAGCGGCGCCTGCATCCCGTGCTGACCGGCGACGCCGACCC
>JALGUI010000184.1 GCA_029820915.1 Candidatus Zipacnadia bacterium
CTCGACTTCCACTTCTACCTGATGGACAACAAGCACCACGGCCGCACCGACCTGATCGACACCTACCTGCCGGACGACATCGCCGACGAGTTCGACTGAGAGGACGATCGCCTTGATCGAGAAGTACGTTGCTGACGAGGCCGCGGTCGAGCCGGTGGAGTTCGACTGGGGCCGCCTGCGCTGGCTGGTGAACCAGGAGACCGCTGACGACGCCGAGATGACCGTCGGTGTATGCATTATCGAGCCCGGCGAGCGCAACCCCGAGCACCTCCACCCGAACTGCGAGGAGATCCTGTTCGTGATCGAGGGCGAGTGCGACCACACGCTCGGCGATGAGGTCGTGCACCTGACGCCCGGGATGATGATCCGCTGCCCGGCCGACCTGCCGCACTTCGCCGTCAACACCGGCGATGCGCCGATGCGCGCGCTCGTGTGCTTCTCGACCCCCGACCGCCGCACTGAGCAAGTCGATTAGGAGGCCATGATAGCCATGCCGGACCTCACCCAGCGTCTGATCGAGGCAATGACCGAGATGCCCGTCATCGACGCCCACGAGCATCTGCCGCCCGAGGCCGAGCGCGTCGCGCGCGACGTGGACGTCTTCACGCTCTTCGGGCACTACACGCATAACGACCTGATCTCGGCGGGGATGACGCGCGAGCAGTACGACTGGCTGCAGGACCCGAGCCAGGACCTGGACGAGCGCTGGCGGGTGCTCGAGCCCTTCTACGCCCGTACCCGGCACACGTCGTACGTGCGTGCGGCCCGCCTGGCCGCGCAGCGCTTCTACGAGCTCGACATCGCCGCGGACACCTACGCCGAGATCACCGAGCGCATGAAGGCGGCCAACACGCCGGGGATCTACGAGCGCGTGCTGGCCGATGCCTGCAACATCCGCGTGGCACTGACACAGGTGGGGCGGGTGGTCGATGACGAGCTGCTCATCGCCGTGTTGCCGCTGGCCTCACTGACCGCCAACGGCAATCTCGGCGGCCTGCGCGCCAACGCCGAGCGGGTCGGCGTCGAATTGCGCGGGCTCGACGACTGCGACGCGCTGATGGAGGCCGTGATTGCAGAGCACAAACGCAGCGGCGGCGTGGTCGGCTACAAGCACGTCTCGACCGACCTGACGACGCCCGACCGGGCGACGGCCGCGCGCGAGTTCGGCGCTATGCTGGCGGGCCAGGAGTATGACGGCCGCGCGGTGTCCGACTGGCTGACCCATCGCGCGCTCGACCTGGCCGGAGACGCCGGGCTGCCCGTGGCCGTGCACTGCGGGATCATCTGGGACAACTGGAACGACTTCTATGACCGTCACCCGCGCTACATGATCCCGACGGCACTGGCGCATCGCGGCACGCGCTTCGATCTGTACCACGCCGGCATCCCCTGGGTGCGTGAGGTGGGCGTGATGGCCAAGGAGCTGCCCAACTGCTGGCTGAACCTGTGCTGGTGCCACATCATCTCCCAGCGCATGAGCGTCTCGGCGCTTGACGAATGGCTCGACATGGTGCCGCTGAGCAAGATCATCGGCTTCGGCGGCGACTACAACAAGCCTGTGGAGAAGGTTTACGGCCACCTGGTGATGGCGCGGGAGGACATCGCCGAGGTGCTGGCCGGGCGCGTTGAGCGGGGGACCATGCGCTACGGAGAAGCGCTCGAGGCCGCGCGCATGATGCTCTTCGACAACCCGCGCGAGCTGTACGGGCTTGAGCTGTGAGTGCCCGGCGAAGGGACGTGGACGACGGAGTGGGTCGGCCCGCGGGCGACGACGGAGGGCATGTGGGTGCCGTGATCGTCACCGCACGTTGATGATCGGGGGCGTTCCTCGGTTGCGCGCTTCAAGATGTCCTCAACGAAGTGGCGCCCATGTGCTACGCGTGAGGGATGCCATGAAGCGCAGTGGCTTCACACTCATCGAGTTGCTGGTGGTGATCGCGATCATCGCGATCCTGGCGGGCATTCTGCCCGGCCGGCGCTTCTGAGGGTTGTGAGGTCAGCGCCGGCCTCCTCATCGCAGGGGTGTGCCCAACGGCCCTGGCCTGTGTTGCCGGGGTCGCGCGCGTACGGGTGCAGGAATCGGGCGGGGGTGGAGGGAAGCGGCGGACGCAACGCCCGATCGGGAGTCCGAACGGAGGGCCCAGTATGGCTCTGTCCTACCGCGAGAACTACCTGCGCACCGCGAGCATGACCGGCGGCGACCGGATCCCGATGCGCATCGTCATCAGCGGCGCTACCTGGGACCAGCTCCGCTATGACCTCGAGGACGTGCTCGTGCACCACCCGCACTTCTTCCCGGACTTCGAGCAGGGCAAGCGGGACTACGACAACTACGAATTCGGCCCCCAGGCGCGCGCGGGCGAGGACTTCGTGGACAACTACGGCTGCGTGTGGCACGGCGAGGTCAACGGCATTGTCGGCATCGTCGAGGGCCATCCGCTGGAGGACTGGAGCGCCCTCGACGACTTCCGTATGCCCGACCCGGCGACGCAGCTTCCCCTGGGCGACGTGAACTGGAACGATGTGCGCGAGCAGATGCGGCAGAGGAAGGAGCGCGGCGAGCTGTGCTCGGCGGGCACCGAGCACGGCTTCCTCTTCCTGCGCCTGTACTACCTGCGCGGCTTCGAGAACCTGATGGTCGATATGGCGACCGATGAGCCGCGCCTGCAGCAGCTCACCGACATGATCGTGGAGTACACCGAGTACCAGATCCGCCGGTATCTCGACATGGGCGTGGACGTCATCGGGCTCGCAGAGGACCTGGGCGCGCAGGACGCGTCGGTGATGGGCCCGCGCATGTTCGAGCGGTGGATCGCTCCCGCCTACCGCCGCCTCATTGATCCATGCCGCGAGCGCGGCGTGCATGTGCACAACCATTCCGACGGCTACGTCATGGACATCATCGATCAACTCATGGACGTGGGGATGACCATCTTCAACATCCAGGACCTGGTCAACGGCATCGACGACATCGCCTGCGAGCTTAAGGGCCGCGTGTGCATCGACATCGACGTCGATCGCCAGAGCATCGTCCCGTATGGCACGCCCCGGGAGATCCACGACCTCATCGAGTACGAGGTGCGGACGCTCGGCTCACCCCAGGGCGGCCTGATGATGACCATCGGCATCTACCCGCCCACGCCGCCGGAGAACATCGCCGCGGTGCTCTCAGCGATGGAGGAGTTCGAGCGCTGCTGGTGGGAGTGAGGCGCGGGCGGGCGGCCGCGAGGTGGCGGCGCAGAGACCGGTGCGCTCACCGAGGGCGGCGGCGACGTCCCGCGATCGGCCCTGGCGGCGTCCACGGCGGCGATGTCTTCGTCGGCAGGCCTGTTGTTCCCGCCCGCCCGCGCCCCTGCGCAGCGGATGTGCCTTCGCTCGGCGGGTGGCTACAATGGCGGCACCTCAAGAAATGCTCTGGCCTTCGAGAACAATCACGCGATTCATGTTGACATATTGAGGGCGACTGGGTATACTTCACACAGACACAGCCCGCGCACCGCCGGCTGCCAGCGGGCACGGCGACACAAATGTGGAGTTGACGTCCATGGGTGTCTACCCACTGCTCGCAGCGCTGTGGTGCGATGAGTTCGGGATAACCTCCACAGAGTACGCCCTGTTGCTGGCTCTCGTCGCGCTGGCTGCCGTCACGGCTTTCGGGGGCTTCTCCACTGATATGCAGACGATCGCCAATCGCGCCAGCAGCGAACTCGAGGACATCAGCGGCCTTGGGTGCAGCCGCCACTAGTCTCCTCGCCCAGTGCCTCCAACGCCGTCTGTCCGCCCTCCCCCGGCTCGCCTCAACACGAAGTCGCCCACGCCGACCCCCAGAGCGCTCGCTATGCACGGGCACTTGGCCATCAGGAGAAAGAAGACCCCTGGCCGGTCGCTGAGCGCCTCGTAGTTCGCCTGGCCCTTGGAGATCACTACGTCGTGGCTCCTCAGCCAGTGCGCGACCTCCTCGGAGTGGTACGTCGGCGCGCCATCGTTGTCCCCGTTGCTCACCTGACGCAGTTGCAGCCCGTCGATCTCGTCCAGTCCTGCCTGCCGCGCGTCAGCCACGGTAGCGTCGTTGATGAACGGGCCGCTCTTGACCACCACCGACGCCCGCAGGCCCCAGTGCGTGGCGATGGTCTCGAGCAGCAGGCGGTCAAAGACGATCTCGCCCGCGTTGTCGGCGAAGAGCAGAAGAGACTGCCCGCCCTCGAGGGCACCGCGCAGCGCGGCGTAGTCGTCGGCGGCGAATTCGGCGGTCAAGACGCGCCGCAGCGTGGCATCCAGGTCGAAGCTGTCCAGCGCGCCGAGGTCAATGATGTTGCCTGCGACCGACAGGCGCACGGCCATGAGCAGCGGGTCGTCGGCCTCGCGGACCCGCGCTCGCAGCGCCGGCAGCAACTCGAGCGCCGCGACCGTCGCCTGCCGCTTGTCGGCCGCGAAGGGGTCATCGACCCCGGTCACCTCGCGCACCGTCCGATGCACCGGCATGCCGAGGTCGATTGGGGTGCCGCGCCAGTCGGCCTCGGCCAACTCGCGCATGATGCGGCGCAGCAGTTGCTCCTGGACCTCGCGCGTGGCGCCGGCGGCGCGCGCCGCGCGCAGTACCTGGCTCTGGAAGCAGGCTACGCAGTCGAGTGCGGACTCCATCGCAAGCGCTCCCGGGTGGGACGTGGTAGGGCGGGCAGGGCAGCGCCCGCGGTCGTAGCGGGCGACCGCGGGCGCATCAGTCGTTGGGCCGCAGGCGTTACCGCCAGCGCAGGACCGGCACGTCCGCCTGCTCGACGATCTCCGGCCACGCCTCGCCGAGGAAGAAGCCGCTCAGGGCGCCCCTGTGGGGGCCGCCGACGGCGATCAGGTCGGGCTGCCACGCGCGGGCCTGCTCGAAGATGATCGCCGGCGCGTCACCCTCGACCAGCATCGTCTCCGGGGTGACACCGCGCGTCTCCACCAGCGTCGCGGCGTACTCCACCCCCTCGGCCAGCGACGACTCGGGCATGGCACCGCTGACGACCGCCACCTCCCAGCCGCCGGCGCGGGCCAGGTCGGCAACCCACTCCACGGCGTGCCCGGAGGCGGGGCCGGCGTCGTAGCCGACCATGACGCGCTTGATCGGGCGATGCTCGCCGCGCGTGATGAGCACCGGCTTGATGCACGAACGGGTCACCTGCACCGCCGTGGGGCCGACCAGCACCATCTCGCTGTCATGGCGGCTCTTCGCGCCCAGCACGACCAGGTCGCAGGCCTGGGCCTCTTCCGGGATCACCTGCGCCGGCCGCCCGGCCAGCATATGCGCTGTGAACTCGACATCCGCCCTCGCGCAGGTCTCGGCGCAGTCATCGAGCGCATCCCGGAACCAGCCCACCACGGCCTCGGGAAGCGCCGCCAGCGCCTCCAGCTCTTCCACCGCGTGCTCGTCTAGCGGCGCCTCGCCGTCGAAGTCCCCGGCGACGCTCGCCAGCCCGATGACCTCCGCCCCGGCGAGGTCGGCGATCTCCATGGCGTAGCGCAGGGCCACCTCGCTGTGCTGGGATCCGTCCACCCCGACCATGATCGCTCTCATCCGACCGCGCTCCCTCCAGTTGACAAC
>JALGUI010000185.1 GCA_029820915.1 Candidatus Zipacnadia bacterium
GCAGGCCGCTGCTGGCCCGCTGGCCCACCGAGCGGAAGTTCTCGCCCGGCAGACGTTCGCGGATGCTCGCCAGCGCCGCCTCGGTCAGCGGGCCCGCCACCGCCGGCCCGGCCAGATCGACGGTGTGCGCGATGGCGATGTCCGGGCCCTCCGGCAGCAGCTCGACGAAGCGCTCGACCGCGCGCTCAACGCTCTCCAGGTCGCTGCCGCCCAGGAAGACCCCGGACGCGCCCGTGCCGTACGGGTCGTGCACGGCGCGCAGCTCGTGCCCGCCCTCGCCGGGGTAGCGCGCATCCGCGCACACGTAGTGCGCGATGTAGAGTGCATCGACCGCGGCGCTGTCGCCCAGGCGGCCGAGCAGGATGAAGCCGCGGCCCTCGGTCCACGCCTCGGGCATGGCCTGCTCGGGCGGGATGATGGGCAGCTCGGCGCCGCCGGCGTCATCCTCCGGCGCCACGATCGCCGCCACGGCCCGGCCGCCCTCAACCAGCGGCACGGTCAGGTGGAAGCGCTTCACCTGCAGGTCATCCTGACCCATCGCCGCCCCGGCCATGACGATCGCCCCGATCAACGTGAGACTCCGCATGCTCATGGTCCGCTCCCGTTCGCCTCCCGGTCACACGCCCCTCGTCCGCGCCCTTTCGCGCAGGCCGGCGGCAGGACCTGCGCGGGCATTGCGAGCGTCCCCGTACATGCCGCGAGGCACGCCATCCTGGCGTGCCCCGAGTTCGCGTCCGGGTTGTCCGGCATCGCACCGTCTGGGGGCCCGCGGGCTCAGTCCACCGAGTCGAACATGTCCTTGCCGACCCCGCAGTCGGGGCAGGTCCAGTCGTCCGGCAACTCCTCGAATGCGGTGCCGGGCGCGATGCCGCTATCGGGGTCGCCCACTGCGGGGTCGTAGACGTATGCGCAGGCTGTGCACTCGTACTTCTGCATGACTCTCTCCTCCAGGTCCCCGGCGGCGGGCCGCCGCGCGCTCGGCGTGGTCGGCGAGCATGGCGCCGGCCTCGCGACACTGGGCCAGCACCTCATCGTCAGGGCGCCACTGCGCGGTCAGCGGCTCGCGCAGGATCTCCACGCCCATGTCCTCCAGGTACGTGTTGACCTCCTTCGGCCCGCTCGGCGCCCACCCGTACGAGCCGAAGGCCAGCCCGGCCTTGTTCCTGGGCGCCAGGCCCTTGAGGAAGGTCAGCAGGCCCGCGGTGCCGGCCATCAGCGTCATGTTGAGCGTCGGCGAGCCCACGGCGATGGCCGCCGCGTCCAGCACCTCGGTCGCGATGCGCGTGCGGCCCGCGCGGTTGACCTCGAGCAGCTCCACCTCAACGCCGGGCCGCGCCGCGCCCTCGAAGACCTCGTGCGCCATGGCGTCCGTCGAGCCCCACATGCTCTCGTAGATGACGAGCACCTTGGCCCGCGGCCGGCAGCGCACCCAGTCGCTATAGGCGTCCAGGATCTCCGGCACATGGCCGCGCCACACCACGCCGTGCGCGGGGGCGATCATATCGATCTCGAGCCCGCCCACCGCCTCGAGGGCCTTCGCGATCGGCCGCCCGTACAGCATGACGATGTTGGCGTAGTAGGTCCTCGCCTCGTCCATGACCACCGGCAGGCCCACCTCGTCATCGAAGCGCGCCGACGACGCCAGGTGCTGGCCGAAGGCATCGTTGGAGAACAGAATCTTCTCCTCCGGGCAGTAGCTCACCATCGAGTCCGGCCAGTGCACCATCGGCACCTGCACGAAGCTCAGCGACTTACCGCCCAGGTCCAGGCCATCGCCGGTGGCGACGACCTGGATGGGCCAGCCCGAGGCGCCGTAGTAGCCCTCGAGGATGCCCACGCACTTCTCGTTGGTGACCAGCGTGGCGTTCTCACAGGCGGCCAGGACCGCGGGCAGCGACCCGGAGTGATCGGGCTCACCGTGGTTGGCGACCACGTAGTCCACCGCGTCCAGGCCGACGATCTCCTCGATGTTGCGCACCAGCGTGTCGGCGAAGGACGCCTTGACCGCGTCGATGAGCGCGGTCTGCTCGCCCCGTACCAGGTACGCGTTGTAGGTGGACCCACGGCTGGTCTCGTAGCCGTGGAAGTCCCTCACGTTCCAGTCGATGGCGCCGACCCAGTCGATGCCTTCAGCCAGTCTCACGTGCATCTGATTCCCTCTCCAGTTCGCGAGTTACGCCGTCGCCCCCCAGATCCCGTGGACGTTGCAGCTTTCCCTCACGGTCACGCTGTCGGCCTCCACGCAGAACGTCGCGGTCGGCTCGCCGGTTGGGTCGAGGTGCGCCCGGTGTACGGCGCCGTCCGCGATCAGCTCGATCCACTCGATGTGATGCTCCTCGGTCATCGGGTGCGCCACGCTGCCCACGGTGACCTTGTAGCCGCACCCGGACTTCTCGATGACCGGGACGTGCTTCTCCCTGCCCTCGTCGCTCGTCCTGGGCTCGACCAGCACCATGTCCTGCCCGCAGCACACCAGTGTGCCGGCGCCGCCGCGCAGCACCTCGACCACGTTCCCGCACTTCTCGCACACGTATATCTCCATGACCTCCGCCACTTGCGTTCCTCCTCGTGACCATTGTCGGCTTGCGGCGGCGCGCCTTGCCGCGCGGCGCCCCCGTCTGTCCCTCACTTCATTTCGGCACCGGCGGGCGAGCCGCCTACCAGCTCTCGACGTACGCCTCGAAGTGCGCCTGCGGATGGTCGCACGCCGGGCACTTGCTCGGCGCGCCGGTGCCCTCGTGCAGGTAGCCGCAGTTGCGGCAGCGCCACGTGACCGGCTCGTCGCGCTCGAAGACCGTGCCGCCCTCGAGGTTCGCCAGCAGCGCGCGGTAGCGGCGCTCGTGGCCCACCTCGGCCTTGGCGATGGCGAGGAAGGTCGCCGCGATCTCCTTGAAGCCCTCTGCCTCCGCCACCTCGGCGAACTCCGGGTACATCGTCTGGTTCTCGTACATCTCGCCCGCGGCCGAGGCCGCCAGGTTCTCGGCGGTGGTGCCGATCACGCCCGCCGGGAAGGCGGCCGCGATCTCGACCTCGCCGCCCTCCAGCAGCTTGAACAGCCGCTTGGCGTGCTCCTTCTCCTGGTCGGCGGTCTCCTCGAAGATCGCCGAGATCTGCACGTAGCCGTCCTTGCGCGCCTGGCTCGCGAAGTAGGTGTAGCGGTTGCGCGCCTGTGACTCGCCCGCGAAGGCGGTCAGGATGTTCCGCTCCGTCTTGCTGCCCTTCAGACCCATCGTTCAGCCCTCCTGATTGGTCTCGTCGCTCTCAGTCTCACGGCACTCGGGACACAGTCCCACAAACTCCACGCGCTCCCCCTCGATCAGCCACTCCCCCGCGGCCCGCCGCGCCTCCGCGAGGCACGCCACCACCTCGCAGTCGAGGTCCGCGACACGCCCGCATCTCAGGCAGCGAACATGGTAGTGCTGCTCGACCCGCGCGTCGAAGTGCGAGGCGCCCGGCCCGTAATCCAGCTCGAGCACGTAGCCCAACTCCTGCAGCCGCCGCAGGTTGCGGTAGACGGTGCCCTGGCTGATGTCGGGGAGCTTCACGCGCACCATCTCGTGCAGCTCGGCCGCGGTTGGGTGCGTATCGACCGAGGCCAGCGTCTCGAGCACCACGCGGCACTGCTCGGTCATGCGCCCCCCATCTTCGTGCACCCGTTCCCTCAGCTCATCGGAGTCGCTCATCGCTCATGGCCACCTGTCTGTAATAAGAAGCATTAGCAATTATACTCAGGCACTTGGGGCCTGTCAAGGCCCGGGGGGGGAAAAGGGTCTGACCGAACTGCGTAGGCAGGTTCGCCCCGCCCCCTCCTGTCGTTGCCGTCAGGAGAGGCGAGCTTCCCAACTCGCCCGGCCGTTCGCCGTTTGCCGTGCTGTTCGGAGGGATGGGACCACGTTCCCCCGCGGCCGTTGCCGTCCGCCGTGGCCGTTGTGCCCCCGGCGCCTCGCCGTCAGATTGCCTCGCAGTCTCCAGGCGGCGCACAGCGCCGCAGTCGTTCGCCGTTCACGGAGAGGCCGGCCCCCGTGCCAGCCTGTGCCGTAGCCGTGCCGTCAGGAGGGGCGAGCTTCCTAGCTCGCCCGGCCGTTCGCCGTCTGTTGTTGCCGTTCGGAGGGGCGGGACTACGTTCCCGCCCGGCCGTTCTCAACGACAACGGCCGACGGCAGTCGCCCTTCGGGCGACCCCCTCGCGAGGGCGCGAGGGGCACAACGACAACGGCACCGCCCGGCCGTTGCTGGCGGGGTTGCCGTTCGGAGGGGCCGCACGACGCGCGACCGCGAAGCGGGCGCGCGGAGGCCGGCCCAACACGGTCGTCTGCCGTGACGGATACGCGCACACGAACGGCCAACGGCCGTGTTGGGCCGACCTCGTTGCGGTCCTTCGGACCGCCCCTCGTGCGGCCCCTCCGCACGACGTACGGCCACCGACGTGCACCTGAGCACCTGCGGGACTGGGCGCGCGTGAGGATCAAGACCGCCCAGAAGTATGCGTGAGGAGACGCCGCCCGCGGGCGCCGGACACCGCCCGGCCGTTCGCCGTCGCCGTCCGCCGCTGTCAGGCGTAGCCCGCGTACATCTGCATCGCCTCGAAGGCGTTCTCGGCCTCGAACTCCACGGTGCGGTCGTCGATCATCCGCACGTCGCTGCGCCGCCGCCAGCCCTGCGCCTGCTCGGTCCGCAGGTACTGCACGCGCACCGTGATGGGGCCCGCGATCACGAAGGGCTCGAACTCGGTGGCGCGTGCCACGGCCTCACGCGCCTTCTCCTCGATCAGCCGCCGGGCGTCGGCGGGCGCCAGGCAGATCGCGCAGGTACGGCTGCGCGCGCGCTTCACCTGCGCGGTCACTACGTCCCCCAGCAGCTCGCGGGCCTCGGCGCAGGTAGCGTCGTCGCCGGTCACCAGCCCGACCGGCACCCCGAAGTGCCCGCATACCGCGGCCGTCCAGCCCAGCTCGCCCAGCGCCTCGCCGTTGGCGCACAACTCCACGATCGCCCGCGACGACTGCGTGTGATCGAGGATCGCCGGGTACGTGCCCGCCATCGCGTGGTAGGCGACGCAGAAGGCCAGGTCGGTGCTGTCGTCGCAGCCGTCGGCGTAGCACTGACCGGGGCTGCCCAGGTGGTACTCGGCCCCCGCCTCCAGCTCCTCGAAGATCACGTTGTAGCCCCCGCACGCCCCGTGGCCGTCGCCGACGACGATCTCCGTCGCCCCGCCGGCCCTCGCCCCGCGCACCGCGGCATTGATGTCGCCGGTCAGCGCCCGCCGGCCCTCCTGGTAGCGCGCCTGGTCGGCGAAGGTCATCAGCTCCTGCGTGACGCCCGACGCGCCCTCCATGTCCGTCGCCATGTATAGATTCATCGCCGGTCCTCCGTGATCCGTTGTCGTGTGCTCGACAGGCCGCCCTGGGCTCACGGCTCCCACCGCACCTCGCCCCAATGCCGCTCAGACAGCCACTTGACGTGCCCGTCTACGAAGGCCACGTTCGCGCCCGCGTTGTGCCGGAACTCGATCGCGGGCTCCTCCGTGGCGTACACGCGCGTCCCGTCGTAGACGAGCGCCGTCTCCGGCGGAGAGGAGATGGCCCCGAGCGCGTGCCCGCCCACCCATCCGTTCATCGTGTAGCTCAGCGGCCATTCACCGTAGCTGTGCGGGTCGGCCCGCGAGTCGGCCGGGCACACGAGGATGTCCTCGTTCCGCATGTAGGGCATCAGGCGCCCCGGCCAGTCGTCGGCCGGCGCGAGGACGTCGTCGTAGTCGGTCGCATACATGAGCTGCGCAAGCCCGATCTGCTTGAGGTTCGACATGCAGCTCGCCTGCCTGGCCTTCTCCCGCGCCCGCGCGAACACCGGGAACAGAATCGCCGCCATGACGGGCATTACCATCAGCGCCACCCCAGCGACCGCCATGCCGGCGATAGCGAGGCCCTGGCCGGGGTGCTTGCGTGACAGCGCGATGATGCCCAGCACGATAGCGACGAGTGCCAGCGGGAAGACGAGCATCGACAACAGCCCGATCACGAGCGTCGCGATCGCCAGCGGCGACGCGCCCTCAGACTTCGCGGTCGGCTCGGCCGCAGGCGGCGGGGGCCGAGGTGCGGACAGTGGCGGCGGGCCGGGGGGCCCCGCCATCACGTCGCGAATCTCCTCCGGTGACCAGCCGCCCGCAGCCAGCGCCGCGCGCACCTCGTCGTCCGAGTGGCCCTCCGCGCGCATGCGCTCCACGTAGTCCCGACCGGCATCACCGGGCACTGACATCTCACTCAGCCCTTCGGCATCGGCGCGCCTCACGCGCGCCGCCAGCTTCCCCGCGGCTGACGGCGGCACCTGCGCCCGAGATCGGCCCCGCTCGGCGCAGGCGCGCCGCGTCCCGCGCGCCGAGCCTGGTGCCGTGAGGAGGGCCGGGCCTCCTTGCCCGC
>JALGUI010000186.1 GCA_029820915.1 Candidatus Zipacnadia bacterium
CCACCACGGCCACGGCCGCGAGCGCGGCCAGCCCGCCGCCCACAACGCGCGGCGCCGCGGTGGGTGCGGTCACCGCGGCGGCGAGCGCTGCGAGCGCCGCGCACACGAACGGGACGCCGGTGGCGCCGAGGAGCTGCAGGGCGATGATGACGGCGCAGCTTCCCAGCGCCGCGCCGGTGAGGTCGTAGAAGTACATGCGGCCGCCCTGCTGCGACCAGGCGGCGAAGGCGTGGCTGAGGAAAGCACCGGCGAAGATGAAGGGGATGATGCAGACCCCGCCGACGACGGCCAGCGACGTGAGGTGCGGCGCCAGCGGCGGGGAGAACAGGATGGCGATCGAGGCGGGGTACATCACCGACGCCCCGGCGGCCAGGAGGCTCAGGGCCGTGGTGTCGCGCCGGGCGGCGCGCCCGCGCAGCCACACGAAGTCGAGCATCCCGCCGACGCCCAGGCCGCACGTGGCCAGCGCGATGGCGAGGAAGACGAAGTGGTAGCGCAGCAGCACGCTGAAGGCCCTGGTCAGCGCGACCTCGAAGCCGAGCGTGGCCAGCGCGATAAGGAAGACGCCGGCCAGCACGCCGGCCGGCACTCTGGACGTCGGGTCCGAGGTGTGCTCAGTCAGTCTCGGCGTCCTCTTTCTCGCTATCGAAGTCGCGGGTGTAGCGGCACTTCGGGTAGCCGGAGCAGGCGACGAACTTGCCGCGCCGGCCCTCGCGCACCACCAGGTCCTTGCCGCACTCAGGGCACTGCTCGCCGAGCTTCTCGGGCTCGGGCGGCCGCCAGCCGGCCTCGATGGCCGCGCTGATGGGCTTGGTGGCGCGGCACGCGGGGTAGCCGGTGCAGCCGAGGAAGCGTCCGCGCTTGCCGCTGCGCACCGACATGGGCGCGCCGCACTCGTCACAGGTCACGGGCACGCGGTTGTCGTCCGGCGCCTGCGCGGAGTCGTCCGCGTCACCGGGCTCGACCACCTCGGACGCGACGCCCACCAGCTCCTCGTCCTGGTAGTCGCGCGTGTAGCGGCACTTCGGGAAGTTCGAGCAGCCCAGGAACTTGCCGCGCCGGCCATCGCGCAGGATCAACGTGCCGCCGCACTCCGGGCAGGCCTCGGAGGTGGCCAGCGGCTGCGGGCGCTCGCGCGGGGCGCCGTCGTCGCCGACATCGGCGGTGTACTCGCACTTCGGGTAGGCGGAGCACGCGAAGAACCTGCCGCGCCGGCCGGTGCGGATCACCAGCGGCGCCCCGCACTCGGGGCAGGTGTAGTCGGTCTCCTCGGGGCCGCTCTTCTCGCGCGCGTTGCCACTCAGGTCGAGGGTGTAGTCGCAGTCGGGGTACTTCTCGCAGCCCGCGAACTTGCCGTGCCGCGAGTAGCGCACCAGCAGCCGCCCGCCGCACTGGGGGCACTCCTCGCCCTCGAGCACCTCGGGCGGCGCATCCTCCGCGCGCTGCACCTGCCCCTCGAAGGACCCGTAGAAGTCGCGCAGCACCTCGCGCCAGTCGCGCTCACCGCGCTCGACGGTATCGAGATCCCCCTCGAGGTCGGCGGTGAACTCGATGTCCATGATCTCCGGGAAGCTGTCCACCAGGTAGTCGGCGACCGCGAAGCCCAGCGGCGTGGGGGCGAACTGCCGCTTCTCCATGCTCACGTAGCGGCGGCGGCGCAGGGTTTCGATGATGTCGGCGTAGGTGCTGGGCCGCCCGACGCCGTTGGCCTCGAGCTCGCGCACCAGCGACGCCTCGGTGTAGCGCGGCGGCGGCTGCGTGAAGTGCTGCTCGGGCGTGATCTCGACGAGCTCAAGCTCCTCCCCCTCGACCAGTTCGGGGAGGACCTTGTCCTCGTCATCGCGACCGGCCACCGCGAGCCAGCCGGGGAAGATGACCACGTGGCCCGTGGCGCGCAGGCCGTAGCGTCCGGCCTCGATGTCCACGCCCGTGGCGTCCACGATGGCCGGCGCCATCTGCGAGGCGACGAACTGCCGCCAGATAAGCTCGTAGAGCGCAAGCTGGTCCTTGTCGAGCACGCCCTTGAGGCTCTCCGGCGTGTGCGTCACGTCCGTGGGGCGGATGGCCTCGTGCGCCTCCTGCGCGCCTTTGGCCTTCTTGCCCCGGGCGCCGGGGCCCAGGTACTTCTTCCCCCAACGCTCCTCGATGTAGCCCGCCGCCTGCTTGCGCGCCGCCTCGGCCACGTGCGTGGAGTCGGTGCGCATGTAGGTGATCAGCCCGTGACTGCCGTCGCCGAAGTCCACGCCCTCGTAGAGTTGCTGGGCGACCATCATGGTCTTGCGGGCCGAGAAGCGCAGCCGATTGGACGCCGCGCGCTGCAGCGTGCTGGTGATGAAGGGGGGCTGGGGGCCGCGCTGCTGCTGCTTCTTCTCGACCGCCGCGACGCGGTAGGCCGCCTCGCGCAACTCCTCGACGATCGGCGTGACCTGCTCCTCCGACGACAGCTCCGCCTCGTCGCCGTCAACGGTCTTGAGCTCGGCCTCGAGCTGCTCGCCGTCGCCGGTGGCCAGCAGGGCCGCGACCGACCAGTACTCCTCGGCATCGAAGGCGTCGCGCTCGCGCTCGCGGTCGGTGATCAGCCGCAGCGCAACCGACTGCACGCGGCCGGCGCTGAGGCCCGAGCCGCTCTGCCCGCGTCCGAGCCGGCGCCACAGCACCGGGCTGATGCTGTAGCCGACGAGGCGGTCGAGGATGCGCCGGGCCTGCTGGGCCTCGACGCGGTCCATGTTGATCTCGCCGGGGTGCTCGAGCGCCTCGAGCACGGCCTCGCGGGTGATCTCGTTGAACTGGATGCGGCGGGCGCTCGTCAGGCCCAGCTCGTCCATGATGTGCCAGGCGATGGCCTCCCCCTCGCGGTCGGGGTCCATCGCGAGGTAGACCTCGTCGGCGCCTTTGAGGGCCTTCTTGAGCCGACGGATGGCCTTCTCGCCGGACACCACGTAGTGCGGCTCGAAGTCGCCCTCGAGGTCCACCCCCATCTCGTCCTCCGGCAGGTCGCGCACGTGACCCATCGAGGCGACAAGCTCGTAGTCGGCGCCCAGGAAGCTCGACAGAGTCCTCGTCTTGGTCGGCGACTCGACAATTATTGCTTTCTTGCCAGGCACGGAATCATCCCTGCGATCGTTGTTGGTGTTGTGGCCGTCAGATGCGCACGAATTGGTTCCCGGGGAAGCGGCGCGCCAAACCCTTGACTTCGAGAAGCATCAGCGACGCGGAGACCTGCGAGGCGGTCAGGCCGCACTCGGCGGTGACGTCGTCGATGTTGCGGGGCTGGTGGCTGAGCGCCTCGAGCACCTGGCGCTGGTCGCCCGGCAGGTCGTCGAGCTTGCGCCGGCGCTCCGGCTCGGGCTCGCGCTCGGGCACGGCCTCGAGCATGATGCCGAGGCCCGCCACGATGTCCTCGGCGGTCTCCACCAGCGTCGCGCCCTCACGGAGCAGCTCGTGGCAGCCGCGACTGACCGGGCTGGTGATGTTGCCCGGGACGGCGAAGACATCGCGGCCCTGCTCACCGGCGAGCCGGGCGGTGATGAGCGCGCCGCTCTTCGATGGCGCCTCGATGACCACCGTCCCCAGGGACAGGCCGCTGAGGATGCGGTTGCGCTGCGGGAAGCGGTCGCGGGTGGGCGGCGTCCCGGGCGCCAGCTCGGTCACCACCGCGCCCGACCCGACGATGCGCTCACGCAACTCCAAGTTCGCGGTCGGATAGCCGACGTCAATGCCGCAGGCGAGGACCGCGATGGTGCGCCCGCCGGCCTCGACGGTCGCCGCGTGGGCGTCGGCGTCGATGCCGACCGCCAGGCCGCTGACGACGGTGAAGCCGCGGCGCACCAGGTCCCGCGCCAGGCGCCCGGCGACGATCTCGCCGTACGGGCTGCGCCTGCGGGTGCCCACCAGCGCCACGGCGAGCTCATCGCGTGCCGTCAGCTCCCCCCGCACGAAGAGCACCGGCGGCGGGGCGTCGATCTCGCGCAGCAGTCCGGGGTAGCGCTCGTCGCTGATGGGCACGAGGTGAGCGCCGAGTTCCGCGAGCATCTCCAGCACGCCGCCCACGTCCGTCTCGGCCTGCGCGGCGCGCAGCTTGCCGGCGTGTGCGGCGGTAACGCCGTCGAGCGCCAGGAGCCGCTCGTTGCTGGCGCCCAGCGCCGCGTCGGGCGAGCCGAAGGCGTCGAGCAGCGCGAGCTGCACACGCGGCGACAGGCCGCTGATGTTGAGCACCAGCCAGGCCTCGAGTTGTGACGCGTCGCTCACGGTCATGGTTCACTCACCGACGGGGACGGCGCATCCGCGCCGGCGGCGTGCGCCCGCCCGCCCCGCGGAAACGACGCCAAGAGGCCCTTCCAGGCCCCTTGGCTGATGGTGGTAGGCGCCGGACATGTCCGGCTCAGGCATCGTCGGGCAACTCGGTCGCCCCTTCGGCCTCCTGGGCGGCGGGCGGCTGGGTGCGGAACTTGTCGAGACGCTGGCGCAGTGCCTTGAGCTTCTTGGCCAAGTCCTGGCTCCGCTCCTGCTCGACCCCGAGGCGCTCGCGGCCGGCCGCCAGCGTGCGCTTCATCGACGACCAGGGAGTCCACATCGCCAAGGCCATCACGATGGCGCCGACCGCCAGCCCCGCGAGGGGCAGCAACCACAGGGCCACGTCCCCCGACAGGGTCGTCCCGAGGGCCTCGAAGCTGGTAACGTTCACTATCTCCGGGTTCCAGAAGGAGAAGAACACCGCGTACGCCACGATGATGATCAGGACCAGTACTGACACGATGGCCTGCGCCATGGTATGACCTCCTACCGGCGTGCGGTCATGAGACCGCGACGGCTAGGGCATCGGTTCGGGCGGCGGCATCATGCCCGGCGGGAACTCCTCGCCCGGCATCCCCGGCATGCCCGGCATGCCCTCAAGCGTGGGCCGCTCGGGCTGGGGCGGCTCCGGCGGCCCCAGCCGGTTGTCGATGGTGAAGCTGACGGCCTGCGCCACCCGGTTGCCGCGCCAGTCCATGGCCTCGAACAGCACGCGCTTGATGCCGTTGGACAGGTTGGCGGCCGCGCCGCGCGGGTCGTAGATGTACCAGATGAGCCCCTCGCGCTGGTCGTAGCTGTGGTCGGCCACCTCACCGTTGACCGTCACGCGCACCGATTCGGGGTCCACCCCCGAGCCCTCATCGGTCAACACCAGCGACAGGAAGACCGGCGGCGTGCCGGGGATGGCGATCTCGTCGGCGTAGTGCTCCGGGAAGTCGTCCTCGTCGGCGAGCGCCGGGACGAACTGCACGCGCATCCTCCTGGCCCCGGGCACCTCGAGCAGCGGCTCGGCGATGCGCGGCGGCACGTTGTCGGGGGCCTCGGTCTCGAAGCCGTAGATCACGTTGTCCTCGCCGATGGTGTAGACGGCGTTGTCCACGACCGCCACCGACGGGTCGATGTTGTCCTCGAACTCGTACGACCGCTCCTGGCGCTGCTGGTACGACCGCTCCTGGCGCTGCTGGGCTGCGCCGCCGGGGCCGCCGGGCTGCTCGCCGCCGGGCATCACAGGCCCCTCACCGGGAGCGATGCCCATGAACCCCTCGTCACCCGGGATCATCCCGCCGCCGACGCCCTGGGGCGTCGTGCCCTTCTCCTCGGCCTGGGGCAGCGTGTACTGCCACAGCACTCGCTGGCCGTCGAGACTCAGGGCGATGAGGTCGCGCTCGCCGGCCTTGAAGACGCACAGCACTCGCTGGCCGTCGAGACTCAGGGCGATGAGGTCGCGCTCGCCGGCCTTGAAGACGATCATGTCGTTCACGATGACGGGCGAGGTGGTGATCGGATCGGCCACGCCCTGCGCGGGCCAACGCCAAATGGCGGCGCCGCGGTTGGCGTCGATGCAGTAGACGGCGCCCGCCATGGTGCCGATGTAGACGCGGCGGCCGCGGACGCACGGCGACCCCACGATCAGGTCGGCGGCCCGGAAGGGTCGCGCCCACACCACGCGCCCGGTGTAGATGTCGCGGGCCTCGAGTTGGCGGCCCGAGGAGTAGACAACCTTGGTGCGCTCGCCCACGGGCGCGGCGAAGCAGGCCTTGCGCTCCAGCGCCTGTGACCACATGGGCTGGCCCTGGGCGTTGAGGCAGTAGATGCGGCGCTCCTGGCACCCGACGACCACGACGTCGCGATAGACCAGCGGCGAGGCCTTGATGTCGCCGGCGGTCTCGAACTGCCAGATCGGCTGTCGAGTCTCGAGGTCGAGGGCGATCAGGCGGTTGGCGTCGGAGCCGAAGTAGCAGACGCCGTAGGCGATGACCGGCGAGCAATCGACGGGCCCGCCGGTGGGGTAGCGCCACTCGACCGAGCCATCCTCGGCGTTGACGGCCCACAGGTTGCCGTCGCGGGAGCCAAAGTAGAGGATGCCGTCGGCGAGGGCCGGGCTGGAGTAGATCTCGCCGCCGGCGCTCTGCTCCCAGACCAACTCGCCGGTGACACGGTCGATGGCGTAGATGGAGTGGCCGACCGGGGCGTAGACCATGTCGGGGCCGATGGCAGGTGTGGCCACCACCGTCGCCTCGTCATCCCCGGTGGTGTGCTTCCAGAGGAGGCTGACGGGGAGTTCGAGCCCGGCATCGGTGACGCCGGAGTTAATCTCGTCGTAGCGCGCCAGCCAGGTGGCGTCCTGAGCCAGCACCGCGCCGGCCGCGCAGACAAGCAGCAAGATGATGACAGTCGCTCGCATAGCCGTACCTCCACGCAACACAGATAGGCGCGGCGTCAGCCCGCTTCATCGGGCCGACGACCCTCCAGCCGCACCGCCCACGTCGGCTCAAAGACCCGGCGCATTGCCTCCGGGACCGCTCCCGCGTCCACGGCCGCGATCTCACCGGCGAGCCGGGCATCGCGCCGGTAGCCCTGGGGCCCGCCGAGCAGCTCGAACAGCGCCAGGTAGTGCGCAATCTCCTGGTTGCGTTGCCTGCGCAGCGCGTGCCGGCCGATCAGGTAACGCTTGGCCCGCTGCAGCTCCTGCGCGGGCAGGGGCTCGGCCGCGATGCGCGCGATCTCCCCATCGACCACCGCCGCCACCTCGTCCAGCCGTCGCGGGTCGCACGTGACCAGCACGAAGGCCGACGGCGCCGTCGCCGACGGCGTCAACTCGCCCGCGATGGTGTACGCCAGCGACCGCTCCAGCCGCAGCGCCCGGTAGAGCCGGCTGTCCATCCCGGAACTCAGGGCGGTGAACCCCACCGCCATCGCCGGGTAGAGCGGCGACTCCAACTCGACGGCGCGCCCGCCGGTGACATAGACGCCGGTGGCGCCGTTCCCGGCGATGCGGTCGGCGTCCGGCTGCTCAACCGCCAGCGGCTCCGGCGCCTCGTCCGGCATGGCGCCGGGCAGCAGCCCGGACATGGTCTCGGAGACGAACTCCATCGCCTCCGTCCCGTCTACGCCGCCGCTGAGCGCGACGACGGTCGCGTTCGGCAGGTAGTGCTGCGCATGAAAGCGCACGACCTGGTCGAGCGTAATGGCGGCGACCTTTGCCGGATCACCGGCGCTGCGGTCCGCCGCGCCCAAGCCCGGGTAGAGGCGCTCATAGAAGCGGTGCAGCGCGTGCCCGGCGGGCACCTCATCACGCCCGGCGATGCTGCGAATCACCCGCGCCCGCTCCGCCTCCAGCGCCTCCTGCGTGAAGCGGGGGCTGAAGAGCATCCGGCGCATCAATCGGGCGCAGGCGCCCACCGACTCGGCGGGCGCGGCCAATATCAGTTCGACGTAGTCGGGTGCGACCGAGATCTCCGCGCGCACCGCCGCCTCGACAAGCTCGTCCCGGCAGCCGTCGCCCCTCGCCACCAGGCTCAGGACCAGCCGGCGCATCCCCAGTCCCGCGTGCAACTCGTGCAGGGCCGTCACGCGTACCAGCGCGCACATCACCACGGTGGCCGTACGCTCGTTGTCCTGCACGACCACGCGCATGCCGTTGGGCAGAAGGCACTTGCGCGGCGCCGGCGCGGGTGACGCGGGCACATGCGCCGCGAGGACGATGGCCACCATCAGGGCCGGGATGGTCCGCCGCAAAGGCGCTCCCGACCCGCGGGGCGCCGGGCGGCCCGCGTCGCTGGCTAGCCGGAGGTAAGTCGCTTCAGGGCCTCCCTGGCCTCGATGCTGTCACTCTGGGCGGCGAGGGCGGCGCCGTAGGCGGTGATGGCCTCGTACGGCTTCCCCTCGCGCTCGTACAGCCGGCCCATCTGCACGTAGATCGACGCATCCTCCTCGGCTCCCGGCGACACGCCCAGCGCGGTGCGCAGGGCCTGCTCGCCCGCCTGGAACTGCTCGAGTTCGGCGTAGGCCGATGCGAGCTGCATCAGCGCCTCCAGGTACGCCGCGTCCAGGCCCAGCGCCCTGTTCAGCGCCTCGACCTCACGGTCGAACTGGCCGGTGTAGTGGTAGGTGCGCGCGATCAGGTAGTACAGATAGCTGCGCTGGAAGGCGGTGTTGGCGATGACGGGCTCGGGGATGCGCTCCAACGCCTCCTCGTACTGCAGGCGCGCGCGATGCCACGAGCGCATCTGGAAGAAGGTGTTCCCCAGGTTGGTGTACGACTGGTGCAGCGTCGGGTCACCGTCAATGGCGCCCGAGAAGTGCTCGCTGGCTCGCCCCAGCTCGCCCCGGTAGTAGTAGGCGAGCCCGGCCGCGTTGTGCGCCTGGGCGTTCTCGGGCTCGAGCCCCAGCGCGAGCTGCGCGGCGTTGATGGCCCGATCGTAGTCCTCGTTCATCATGTAGGCCTCGGCCAGCGCCGCGTACAGGCCGGCCTTGCGAGGCGCCAGCTCGAGCGCGGCGCCGAGGTCCTCGATGGCGCCGTCGGGCTCGCCGACCGCCAGATGGGCCTGAGCGCGCCCCCCGTAGGCGTCCACGTACTCGGGATCCGCGGCGATGGCGTCGTCATAGCGCGCGATGGCATCCTCGTAGGTATGCGAGACGATCTTGCGGGTGGGGTCGGAGACGTAGGTCGCGGCCTGGAAGAAGAAGATGTCGCCCAGCGCCTTGTGCGCGGGCGGGAAGCTGTCGTCAAGCTTGATCGCCTCGTCGATGCTCTTGATGGCTTCATCAACCGTGGCGATGGCGGTGTAGAGCAGGCCCCTCCGGTAGAAGGTGTGCGTGGCCTCATGGAAGGAGGCGAGGCCGATCATCACGTGCGGCAGGGGGTCGGCCGCGTTCCCGCCGCGGTCGGGGTCGAGGGCCTTGCGATAGGTGTTGCGCGCGTTGGCCCACTGGTCGTTGGCATCGGCGGCATCGCCCATGGCCAGGTACAGCACCGGGCGCATGGCCAACTCCTGCGCGAACTCGGCGGCGCGCGCGTACTTCTGAGCCAGGTCCTCCTGGGCGCGCTGCTTGTCGCGTTGCACCGCCGGGCTCAGCGTGCCCTCGCCCTCGCGCGTGATGAGGCGGTCGAGGCGGCGGGCCAAGCGGTCCCATTCATCCACGATCTCGACGGCGCGGCCGAAGTCGTCAAGCGCCCGGTCATAGTCCTTGCGCTGGTAGTACGCCAGCGCGCGGTGGAAGTAGGCCTCCACGTAGTTCGGGTAGTGCGTCAGCGCGTCGGTGGTGGCCTCGATGGCGTCGAAGTAGCGCCCGGCGTAGTAGTAGACGCGCCCGAGGGCGTTGTAGACCTCGGCCAGGTTGGTGAACTGGCGGTTGCGCAGCTCGTCCTGGTAGGCGCGCACAGCCTCGTCGAAGGCGCCAAGCAGCTCGTAGATCTGGCCGATGTAGAGCGACGTCCCGGGCCGCCCGGGCCGCAGCTCTTGGGCCTGCTGGAGCGCCTCAAGGGCCGTCTCGAGCTCGCCGGTGCGGAACCTGGCGACACCGAGGTAGTACCAGGCCGCTTCGTTGTCGGGAGCGGCCGCGGTCACGGACTCGAGCTTGCGGACGGCGGCTGGGTACGATCGCTCCTGGAAGAGCGTGATGGCCTCCGCGAAGTCGCTATCGACGTCCTGCGCGACGGCCATCGAGCACAACATCAGGCCTGCCAGGAGGCCGTACACGGCAATAAGTCCCCGGGCCCGGCTAGTCCTCGTCATGCGACATGCTCCCTTCAGAGCCACGGTCGCCCGTGCGTGCGTCATTATATGATAGCCCTCACGCACGTGTCAACGCGCTACCGGAGCGCTTTCGCTCCGCCAACACGGTTTCTTCGCCGCCATGCGCCGCCTTTCCTGCAACGAGGCACGGCAGTCACAGGTCGCAAGTGGCAGGTCGCAAGCTGCAAGCTGCAAAGCCGCGGGTCATCGGCAAAGGCGTGGGTCGGTGCCGTTGGGCGTTGTCGTTGTGGCCCCGGCGCCTCGCCGGGGCGTCGCCCGCAGGGCGACTGCCGCCAAGCGCTAAGCTGCAGGCCACAAGCTGCAAGCCGCAGGCCACGGCCCCTCCCGCGTAGGTCGGGCTTCCAGCCCGACTCCGTGCGCCTACTCCCCCGCGAAGCGCAGCACCACCGCCTCCTGCGGGTCGAGCTCCAACACGATGGCGCACTTGCCCGCGTCCTGATCGGCCGGCACGGCCTCGACAGTGATCTCGGACACCACGCCATCGGCGTCGAGCGAGAAGCCCTGTGCCCGGATGCCCGGCGCCACCGGCCCCAGCGCCGTCACTGACGCCGGCTCCTCCTCCCAGTTGATAGCGAACAGCAGGTAGTCGCCGACCGCATTCTGCATCAGCGCCAGCTCTACGTCATGCGGCGGGACCGGCTCGGTCTCCAGCGACAGAACCCCCTCGGGGACGCCCAGCATCTGCGCGAACAGCCCGGCGTGGCCCTTCGACAGCGGGGAGGGGAGGATGCGCACGGTGCGGTCGCGGGCCTCATTGTCGTAGCTGGCGGGCAGATCGATCCCGAACTCGCCCGCGAGGAAGACGAACTCACCACCCGCGCCCACCGAGTGGAGCAGAACAACCGGGGTGCCGTCCGCCGTCGCCACGACTTCGGTGCCCTCGTCTGGGATGACTGCGTCATACACACTGAACTCGCCCGCCACTTGGATGTCGTCGTCACCCGGGATCAGGTGCAGGTCGCCGGTCCTCTGTCCGCTCGGCGCCTCAGTCAGGCCCAGAAGGTCCAGCAGCGCGGGTCGCTCGTGGGGCACTCCGTACTCGTCCACGGAGCCGAACTCCGAGATCACGATAAGCGTCTTACCGGCGCACAATGACCACGGGATAGTCCGCCAGCTCCTGCGCGCTCACCTGGTCGAGGAAGTACAGGTCGGTGGGCACGCCCGCGCGCATCAGATAGTAGAGGACCTCCTTCTGCGCCAGGAACGCGTACCTCGGATCGTCGGTGTCGTGGGTCAGGACATCGAGGTTCGGCTCGGGCTGCGTGTAGAACGAGAAGTACTCCTCCGAGGCGCGCGAGTACAGCAGCGCCACGCGCTTGACCGGCGCCGCGCCCTCCAGCCACGGGTCGATGCGCTGCAGCAGGTCGTAGCAGCCGCGCACCGACGTGAAGGCTGAGTCACCCTGGGTCTGGCCGGCCTCGGTGCGCTGCATCAGATGCACGTAGTGGAAGAAGCCGATCTCCTTCGCGCCGCGCGCGACCGACGACAGCGCACTGCCGTAGATCTCGACCGGCAGCAGTGGCCGGTGCTCGGCGCGCAGGTGCCCGGCCTCGAGCACGATGCCGCACTGGCGCTTGGGCGTCGAGCCCACCAGGTGCATGGCGGTCTCGGTCACGTACCAGTGCGTCGAGTCGCCCAGGTAGTTGTGCAGGAGGATGTACGGGTCGGTGGTCGGGAAGTCGATGTCGGTGCCGTAGCCGACCATGTCCCAGGCCACGCCCGTGCCCAGGCGAAAGTCGCTGCAGATGGGCGAGACGCAGATCAGGCTGTCGGCGGCGGTGTCGTACGGGCCGGAGTGCACCGCGTCCGCCGCCCGGCCGATCAGGTCGGCGGTGCAGCGGTAGCGGAAGTCGATGAACTTGCGGTAGGCATCGGTTTGCTCGGGCGGCCGCGACCACTGGCCCATCTCCGGCAGGGGCTCCCCGTACTCGCGCTCGAAGCGCTCCTGGCAGGCCGCGCAATCGCAGTAGGTGGGGAGGCTCGCGTAGAACTCGCGCACGCGCTCGTCGGCGTGGTTCTCGAAGCCCCGGCGCAGGCGGCCGGTGGTCCAATTGTACTCGTCGGGCACCACCGAGATGCCCATGAAGGGATACTCGGCGAACCCGGCCAGCGTCTCCACCCACCGGTCGCCCCAGTCGGCGTTGACGCAGTCGCGCTGCGGGAAGTCCGGGTCGTCGGCGTCGGTGATCGGCGGATTGCCCATGTGCGGAGTGAGCGTCACGCCGATGCCCCGGTCGGCCAGCACGTCGAGCATCTCGCGCAGCCCCTCGTCCTCGCGCTCGGAGTCGGGCAGGGCGACGTAGGTGTGCACGGCATTCACGTTCATGGCGTCGAGGTCGGCGAGCACCTCCGCGCGCGCCTCGTCGTCGGCCATCTCATCGCTCTCGAAGCCGGGGATGCGCAGGAGGTTCTCGCCGTCCGGCTCGCCGAAGAACAGGTCGTCGAACCACACGGTGCCGCCGATGTTTCGGATGAACACGTGGTAGCTCGCCGAGGCGACGGGCTTCTCGGGCTCGATGATGAGTTCGGAGTACTGCCAGTCGTGGCCGCCGGTCTCGAAGGGCGCCACGCGCATGTGCCACGGCGTGCCGTCGGTGTAGCGCAGGTCCACGTAGATGGAGTACTGCCAGGCCTGGCCGCCGGCCTCGACGCCCTCGCATCGGCTCCAGCCGGCGATCTTGAGCGGCCTCGGCTCGGCCTGGTCCACCTGCACGGTCTGGCTGCAGCCCTGGCCCGGCTCGCCTGGGACGTTCTCGCAGCGAATGCACTGGTCGCCCGAGTGCGGGTTGTCGGCGTCGAACTCGAAGCCGGTCCCGTAGGCGTTCCAGATGAAGGCCGGCATCAGGTCCCGCGAGTGCACGTAGACCCCGCGCGTGACGTTGCTGCCGGGGTGAAAGGCCAGCGCGGGCACCGCCAGGACGATGGCGACGACAACGACGATCTCGCGCATCGGTGATACCCCCTCATCAGTTGGGTGTGAGCGCTAGCTTCTCCTTGCCCGCGCCGTCACCTGCCGACCGAGCGCACGCGAAGCATGGCCTGTGAGGACGCGGGGGCCTCGGTGCGCACGCTCACCACCGTGAACTGGCCGCAGTCGCTGTCGGTCTGACGCTCGATGCGGCCGCCGTCACAGGCGTAGCGGCCCGCGGGCATCACGGCCGTCACGCGGCAGTCCGGGTAGGCCTCCTCGAGGTCGTTGGTCAGCGTGGCGCGGACCTCGCTGTGTGTTCCGTCCGCGGGCGGGTCGAAGCTGACCCGCAGGGGTGGTGTCGCGCCTCGCGGGAAGGGGATGGGCGCGGTCTCGTGGCCCATGTAGGTGCATGAGACGACGCGTCCGTCCCTGAAGCGGATCACCCGGAAGCTCTGCGCGTTGACCTTGCCCACGCGCAGCGTCGGCGTCGCGCCCATCTCCATCACGCGCCGACCGGGCCCGTGACCATCGTGGATGAGCGCCACGCGATGACGGTCGAGGAAGTCGATGGGCGCGTTGTGCTCGAAGCCGTTGATGACCGCGATGCGCGGCTCAGGTGTCTGCGCCAGCAGCGCCTCGGCCTGCGAGATGTCCTCGTGCCAGGGCAGGCCGAAGTTGAGCACGCGGACGTCCGGCCCGAGGTCGATGGCGCTCACCGGCCGGCCGTACCACCGCTCGTGGCCCGGGAACTGGTGGTTGCCGAAGGTGACGACGTGGGGCATCTGCAGCCGCGACAGCGCGCCGGAGATGTACGCGGGGTTGACGGCGTTCGCGTTGAGCACCATGTCGGCGGCCAGCAGGTTGGCGATGTCGGCGAGGTGCTGGAGGTACTCGGCCTGGTACTGGCCCCAGGTGTCCAGGTGCCCCCAGGTCATGAAGACGGGGTCGGTCGGGTACTCGTCCACGACCATCACCGCGCGCGGCGACCGCAGCTCCCAGTCGTGCTCGCCCGTACCCAGGGCGACGACCAGGTCGTAGAGCCCGCGCGGGGTATCGCCGGCGATGGTGGCGACGATCTCGCGATCGTAGTAGAAGGCGGCCGCCTCATCCTCCACGACGGCGAGGGGCCGAGAGATGGTCGCCGGGCCAACGGTTCGCTCAAGGTGCGCGCCGATGATCTCGGAGTCGTGGGCCGCGAAGCGCGTGCGGAAGCTCTCGCCCGGACGCCGCGCCACCTGCCGGCCGAGCGCGGGGAAGCGGAAGCCGTGCGCCTCGGTGGCCGGGTCGGGGAGCAGGTGGATGGGTGGCAGAACCGTCTCTGCTCCCGGCTCGATGGCGATGCTCTCGATGACCGCGGGCTCCCAGCCGATGGCCTGCACCTCGAGGCGATAGCCCTCGCCCGGCGGCAGGCCCGCGATCCGGCACTGCCCCGTCAGCCAGTTGCGCACCAGGCAGTCGCGCACTAT
>JALGUI010000187.1 GCA_029820915.1 Candidatus Zipacnadia bacterium
GCGCAACACCGGAGAAGAGCGCACCCCGCCGGGCGAGGTCGTCGTCACCCTCCGCGGGCGCACCGGCTCCCTGAAGGGGCAGAACCGCTGCGAGCTGCCGTCGCTCGACGGCGGCGAGGAGCGCCGGTTCGCCCTGGCTGTGACCACGCACGGCAAGGTGGACACGGTGGACATAGCCGTCATGCCCCCGGGCGCCGAGGCCGACGGGGCAGAGGACGAACAGTCACCGGAGAACGCCGCGCCCGACGAGCAGGAAGGTGAGTGACCATGGCGCCTCAGCTTACCGCGGCCGTCATCGGCGCATCAGGGATCGGCAAGCATCACGCCAAGTGGCTCCAGCGGCTCGGCTGTTCGGTCACCGGCTTCGCGGGCACCTCGCCCGACAGCGTGGCCGCCACGACCGCGAAGCTCCAGGACCTGTGCGGCTTCGAGGGCACCGGCTACCCGTCGGTCGAGGAGCTGTTCGCGGCCGGCACGTACGAGATCGTGAACGTGTGCTCCCCCGAGGAACTGCACTACGAGCACTTCATGGCCGCCCTCGACCACGGCGCGCACGTGATGTGCGAGAAGCCCCTGGTCTACGACGCCGACCTCCCCTTGGACGAGATGCTGCGCCAGGCGGCGGAGATGGTGGCCGCGGCCGATGAGACCGGGCGTGTCGCCGCCATCAACACGCAGTACGTGGGCGCCGCCGATGCCTACCGCACCTTCATGGCCGAGAGGGGGGCCGAGACCGGGACGCCGCGCAGCTTCTTTATGCAGATGGAGTCGCGTGGCGGCTCCGAGGGCACCGACCGGGAGCAGATCTGGGTGGACCTCGGGCCCCACCCGCTCAGCGTGCTCATGGGCTTCTGCGGGCCGGGCGAGATGGATGAGACGAGCGCGACCTGCACCGTCGAGCGCAAGGTCGTCGAGGCCGAGTTCGACTACGTGATGGAGTGCGGCGGGGTGTGCCGGGCGCACATCGTGTGCCGCAATCGCCCCGAGGGCGACCTCGTACGCCGCTTCGGCATCAATGACGCCCTGGTTGACTACGAGGGGCGCAACGACGACGCGGGCATATACCGGGCCTACCTGTCGCACGACGGCGACGAGACCTGCGCCCAGGACTTCGTGGAGGCGTCGGTCGAGCGCTTCGTGGCGGCGGTCCGAGGCGACGTGCAGCGACCGCTGGCGACGGCGGCCGAAGGGCTGCGGAACCTGAATATGCACCTGCGCCTGCTCGACATGGCCAAGCGAATCTGACGCAAGGCACACCGCAGCGCGACCGAGGAGGCACGCCCACATGTCGATAGAGGATGTCCTGCCGGAGGCCGGGCAAGACGGACCGCTGTACGCGGCGCTTACCCAGCTCGATGACGCGGCCGAGCTGATCGGGCTCGCCCCGGCCATCCACCAGAAGCTGCGCAAGCCCAAGCGGGTAATCGCCGTCTCCATCCCGACGCTGATGGATGACGGCTCCCACCAGGTGTTCACGGGCTACCGCGCCCAGCACAGCATGGAGCGCGGCCCCTGCAAGGGCGGTCTCCGTTACCACCCCGACGTGAACCTCGAAGAGGTCATCGCGGGCGCGATGTGGATGACCTGGAAGTGTGCGGTCGTCAATATCCCCTACGGTGGCGCCAAGGGTGGCGTGATCTGCAATCCCAAGGAGATGTCGCAGGGCGAGCTGGAGCGGATGACCCGGCGCTTCACCAGCGAGTTGGTCGAGGTCATCGGCCCTGAAAAGGACATCCCGGCCCCCGAGCTCTATACCGACGCCCAAACGATGGCCTGGATCATGGACACGTACTCCATGCAGAAGGGCTACTCGGTGCCGGCCGTCGTCACCGGCAAGCCGACCGTGCTGGGCGGGTCGCTGGGGCGCGAAGCGGCGACGGGCCGCGGCTGCGTTTTCGCCATTCGCGAGGCCATGTGCCGGCTCGGCCTCCCCCTGACCGGTGCCACCTTCGCCGTCCAGGGCTTCGGTAACGTGGGGCGGTGGGTGGCTCGGCTCCTGGAGCCGCTGGGCCTGAAGCTGGTAGCGGCGACGGACTCCCAGGGCGGCTGCCTCAACCCCGACGGCATCTCGGTGGAGGCACTGGTTGAGCACAAGGTGCAGAGCGGGACGGTAGTAGGTCTTCCGGGCACCGATCGGATCACCAACAAGGAGCTGCTGGCGCTGGAGTGCGACGTGCTGGTCCCCGCGGCTCTCGAGAACGTCATTCACCAGGGCAACGCGGGCGACGTCCGGGCGAAGATGATCGCCGAGGGCGCCAACGGCCCGACCACGCCGGCGGCGCAGGAGATCCTCAACGATAAGGGCATCTTCGTCATCCCGGACATCCTCGCCAACGCGGGCGGCGTGACCGTCTCGTACTTCGAGTGGGTCCAGGGCCTGCAGGCCTACTTCTGGACAGAGGAGGAGGTCAACGAGCGGCTCGAGGCGATCATGGTGCGTGCCTTCGAGGAGGTATACGCCGAGTCGCAGGCGCGCAACGTGGATATGCGCGCGGCCGCCATGGCGGTGGCCGTGGGTCGCGTCGCCGAGGCCCAGCGGATGCGCGGCATCTACCCGTAGCCGGGCAGTGGGCGAAGGCAGGGGGCCCCGAATGCTGCCTCGCCCGCCAGAATCGAGGATGTGAAGCTCGTGAACACCGTCGAGCCCACCAATGTGCTGGAGAACGCCCTGCAGCAGCTCAACGACGCCGCGGCGCTGCTCGACCTCGAGCCGGCCATCCACGCCAAGCTGAGTAAGCCCAAGCGGGCGCTGATCGTCTCCGTGCCCACGCGCATGGATGACGGCCACTTCGAGGTCTTCTGGGGATACCGCGTGCAGCACAACATGGACCGCGGGCCGTGCAAGGGCGGCATCCGCTATCACCCATCCGTCACCCTGGACGAGGTGACCGCGCTGGCGATGTGGATGACCTGGAAGTGCGCGGTCGTCAACATCCCCTACGGCGGCGCCAAGGGCGGCGTCATCTGCGACCCCGCCCAGATGTCCGAGGGCGAGATCGAGCGCATGACTCGCCGCTTCGTGGCGGAGTTGGTGGAGATCATCGGGCCGGACCAGGATATCCCCGCCCCCGATGTCAACACCAACGAGCGCACAATGGGCTGGCTCATGGACACCTACTCCATGCAGGTGGGCCACTCCGTACCCGCGGTCGTGACCGGCAAGCCCATCGCCATTGGCGGCTCGCTCGGCCGCTCCCAGGCCACGGGCCGCGGCGTGGCCTTGGTCGCCCGTGAGGCGCTCGCCACGCACGGTATGGCAGTCGAGGGCGCGCGGATGGTCGTCCAAGGCTTCGGCAAGGTCGGTGGCGCCTTCGCCGAGCTGATCGAGGGGCTCGGCGCAGCGGTAATCGGCGTCTCCGATGTCAGCGGCGGCATCTACAACGCTGCCGGGCTCGACATCGGCGAGCTCACCCGGCATGTCATTGAGACCGGCTACGTTGAGGGCTTCCCCGCGGGCGAGCCAATCACCAACGAGGAGCTGCTGGCCCTGGAGTGCGATGTGCTGGTGCCGGCCGCACTGGAGAACGTGTTCACGGCCGATAACGCCGGCGCCGTGCGCGCGCGCATGATCGTCGAGGGCGCCAACGGCCCGACAACGCCCGAGGCCGACCGCATCTTCGCCGACCGTGGCATCTTCGTCGCGCCCGATATCCTCGCCAACGCCGGCGGCGTCACGGTCTCCTACTTCGAGTGGTGTCAGGGCCTGCAGGCCTACTTCTGGACCGAGGACGAGGTCAACGAGCGGCTCGAAGAGATCATGGTGCGGGCCTTCGGCGAGGTCTACGCGGAGTCGCAGAGCCGGGGAGTGGACATGCGCGCCGCGGCCACGGCGGTGGCCGTGGGCCGCGTGGCCGAGGCCGTGCGCGTGCGCGGCATCTACCCGTGAGCATAGCCACGTGGCCGTCAGAGAGTGACGCCTCGGCGCCGCTGCGTTAAGTTTCTGTGAATGGCAGGTGGAAGCACCCGAGCGCACGAAGGCAGGATTCGCGTGCAGGGCGGCGTCAGAGCGACGGCATGCGGTCAGTACGGCGGCTGCTACGTGTGTGACGCGCAGGTTTCCGCTCGGGTGAGTTCGGGTATAGAGGAGTGCGAAGACAGTGCTCCTGCCGTCTCAGGCCGCCATGCAGCCCCGAGGGGCCGTCGCCGTGCGGCCGACCGAGCGGATGCGCCGGAGCGACACCGCAGTGCCGGTCTCGAGCGGGGCCGGCCGAGCCGCGGCGCACAGGGCTGCCAGTCGGGCGTGCAACAGCATTCGGCCCGCCTTGACCCGGGAGCCTGAATCAAGTAACATCAACGCAACGCATAGCGCGGCGCCGATGGCTCGTGTACGGACCAGAGGGTGACATCAATGCGCGGGACACTCTGTCATGCTCCCATCCTGACGACTGCGGTCGTCCTCCTTATCATCGCGAGCGGATCCGCCGTCGCCGACGTGTCGCTCACCTATCAGGGCGAGACCACCGACATAACGAGCTACACGGGGAGCAACTCCAGCGACGAGCTCTGGGACTACGTGTACGACCTCAGCGGCTTCGACTCCTTCCAGGGCCCGTTCTACTGGGCGATCTTCGTGTCCTACGACGTTGACAGTGACGACATCTTCGACCCGACGGGTTGGAGTGGGTCGTGGGACAGCCAGATCGTGACGGACGAGTACTCGGGCGCCTTCAACGGCAGCAAGCTCATCGGGCGGGCGGCCGTGGTGTGGCAGAACACGGACCTGTTCAGCCACTCGGAGACGGGTTTCCACTACCGCGACTACTGTGCCCCGTTCCCGCGCTGGTGGGCGGCCGACGTGCGTAACAACACGGGCGACGGCCTCGAGTACACGGCGGCCCCCGAGCCGACCACGCTGCTTCTCACCTCGCTTGGCCTCGCGGGCCTTGCGGCCTGGCGGCGCAGGAGGACTGTCTGAGGGCCATGGCTCTCCGGGCTATCGCCCTTCCGGGGCAATGGCCCGCGCGCGACGCTCGTCGCGCGGCAAGGACAGCACACCACCATCACCTGTGAGGTCGCCCTCCGGGTAAGGAGGTCGCATGCGCGATGAGGCCCAGGCGTCTCGCCGGATTCACACTCATCGAGCTCCTCGTCGTGATCGCGATCATTGCGATCCTGGCCGCCATCCTGTTCCCCGTCTTCGCTCGGGCGCGAGCCAAGGCACGACAGGCGAAGTGTCTCTCGAACCTGAAGCAGATCGGCACCGCCTTCCACATGTACGCCGGTGACTACGACGACCTGCTGCCCGTCTTCGCCCCCAGCCAGTTCAACTGGACCTACGGCTGGTACCTGTCCGCCGGACATATGAACGCGATGTCGCGGCTCTACATGTCCCTTGATCCCTACATCAAGAACGCGCAGGTCTGGTACTGTGACGACGACGTGCGGCGCGGGTACGCCCAGGCCAACGGTGGCTGGGGTAGCACCGCGGACGCTGAGGCGGGCCGCATCAGCTACGCCTTCTGCACCCAGTGGAACACCTATGGCCCGGCGCCGGGCTACGATCCCGTATGCCCTGACCCCACCTACCCGACCGACCTCGTCCGTGGCGAGGTGTCTAAGCAGAACCTGATGTGCGACAACGGGCTCTACGGTGATCCCGCGCCCTACGATGGCACGGCTCACGCCGACGGATCCAACTTCCTGTTCCTCGACGGTCACGTCAAGTACGTGCCCAGGGGCATGTGGGGGAACCTGCATCCGCCCATGATCCCCATCACCCCGTAGCGCGCGCGACGGCCCACGCAACCACAAGCGCCCGCCGGATGTCGGCGGGCGCTGTCGTGTGCGGCGCATGGCCGGCGGCGGTCGATCAACGCGTGGCCAGCCGGCTCTTCAGCCAGCAGTAGATGGCGTCGCCGATCTGGTAGTAGCCGGCCTTTGCCGGGTGCACGCCGTTGGTCATGCGCGAGATATCGACGTCGGCATACGCGTTTGCCGGTACGCTCGCGCGTGGGAAGCCGTGGACGGTGTCGAGGCCGACGAACGCGGGCACCAGGAACAGCCCCTCGCCCTCGCGCCCCCCGTAGGTCTCCACCTCGCGCTCGACTACGCGGTGCTGGTTCCGCCGGTACTGCCAGCGCGTCTGGCTGCAGGCGTAGTTGGAGCCAAAGGCGTCCTGGCCGGCAGCGGGCGGGACGAGCAGCAGCAGGCCGATCTCCGTGTCGGGAGCGGCCTCCCGGAACGCCGCCAGCAGCGCGCCGAGGTGCCCGAACATCGCGTCGATGCGCTCCTCGATGTCCGCTTCGGTGGCCGAGAAGGTGTCGTTGCAGCCCTCCAGGAGCGTGATGAAGTCGGGGGGCCGGCCGCCGTTGTTGCTGTCGAGGTACTGCTGGAAGTCCAGCTGCGGCTCGCCGTCCACCTCGAACAGGAACGGGCTGCGCTGGCGCCGCATCCGCCCGTCCACCTCAGCAAGGTCCACGCCGTCCGCCCAGTTCTCCGCGAAGCGCTGGCAGGTCCAGCCGCCGTAGCCTTCGTGGCGGTTGCCCGTGTCTCCCCCGGACCCACCCTCGCCGATCAGCGTCAGCGCAGGGTTGCCCTCCTCGCCGAAGAGTTGGATCAGCCGGGCGGTGTACTGCGACGAGGCGGTCAGGCTGTCGCCGACGCACAGGAGGGTGATCTGCTCGCCCTCGCCCGCCGCCGGATCGACCACGCGCACGGTCGTCGTCATCTCCTGCACCGGCGCCATCTCCGGCGTCAGAACGCGGATGGTCAGCGGATGATCGCCCACCTGCTCCGCCTGTGGGACGCAGGTCCAGCGCTCGGCCTGATGCGTGCCCAGCGCGCATTCCACATCCCAGATGAGACTCCCGCTGTCCGGGTGCAGCACGATGTTGTCGAAGTAGACGCTCGCCTCGACGCCCGGGACGACGTAGATCTCCGGCGGCATGATCGGCCGCATGTCCTGTGCGGGCTGCATGTCCGGCACCGGCGTCACCTCTTGCGCGGGCGGTGGGTCCTGGGCCTGCGTCTGACAGCTCGGCAGCAACAGCATACAGGCCAGCGACAGAGCGCAGGTCCAGTATCTGAGCATCAGCGATTCCTCCCCCAGTCGGGGTTGTCCACGTGCGCGGGCAGCTTGCGCAGGTACGATGTGTACGCCGGCTCCATCGAGTGCAGCAGCCGGTCCATCAACAGTTCGCTCATCTCGCGCCGAACGTCCGCGTGCGCCGGGTCCTCCCACAAGTTGCGGCGCTCGCCGGGGTCCTCCTGCAGGTCGTACAGCTCTCCGATGTAGTCGGCGCCCCAGTACGCGTATTTGTAGCGATCCGTCGTAACGCACATCCCGCCGCGGCCGCGGTTGTTGTCTATGTACTCGGTCAGCGCATGACCGCGCGACTCGCCCGTCCCCTCGAAGACCGGACGCAGGCTCGGCGCCGCCATCTCCGGCGGGATCTCGACGCCCGCGTAGTCGAGCGCCGTCGCGGCCACCGAGAAGTTCTCGACCACGCCGTCGTACCGACCGCGGTGCCCGTCGCTGCGCAGCCTCTCCGGCAGGCAGGTGATGGAGGGCATGTGCACGACCTGCTCGAGGAACACGCCCTTGCCCCAGCGCCCCCAGTCGCCCAGCATCTCGCCGTGATCCGCCGTCGTCGTGACGACCGTGTCATCGGCGAAGCCCAGCCGATCCAGCTCGCCCAGGATCCGCCCTACCATCTCGTCGATCTGCGTCATCATCGCGTAGTAGTAGGCGATGCAGCGCTGCACTCCGTAGCGCTCCTCGTCGCCGATCGTCTCCGGGCGTGGCCGCCGCATGAACTCCGGGCGGTCCGACATCTCGGTCAAGTAGGTCTCGGGGAAGGGCATCTCCTCGATGGGGTACATCTCGGCGTAGCGGCGCGGCGGGTCGAAGGGCCCGTGCGGCCCGCAGAATCCCACCCACAGTAGCCACGGCCGGTCCGGGTCCTCGGCCCGGTCGCGCATGAACTCCAGGGCCATCTCGGCGATCCACCAGTCCACGTACTCGTCCTC
>JALGUI010000188.1 GCA_029820915.1 Candidatus Zipacnadia bacterium
CCGAAGCGGCCGGACGACGTGCAGGCCGTGTGGGTGGACCGGTTCTGGCTGGTGAGGCAGGGAGAGTAAGACGTGCCGCGCGAGCCGTTGTCGTTCGGAGCGGCGGGACTACGCTCCCGCCCGGTCGTGGTCGTCGCGAACGACGTGCGGACGGGGGCGTCCGCACCACGGTAGCGCGGGCCGTTGTCGTTCGGAGGGGCGGGACTACGTTCCCGCCCGGTCGTGGTCGTCGCTCGGCTGTTGCCGTACGGAGGGGCCCCTCAGTCGTCCGCCAGCAGCTCGGCGAACTTGATGAGCCAGCGCACCTCGTCCATGTCCGCCGCCGCGCGCTCAAGCTCGGCGGTCACGCGCATCCAGCCCTCGAGGTCGAGCGCCTGATCCGCCTCGATGAAGTCATGCAGTGCCGCGAGCGCCTGCTCGGCCCGGTCGATCATCGGCGCGGCCTGCTCCCGCTCGGCGGGCTGCAGCAGGTCGATCGCGCTGCCACGGGCGCGCACGAGCGCGGTCGTGATGGTGTCCTCGAGCTGGATGCTGCGGCGGGCATAGCGGGCGCACTCGAGGATCTGGCTGCGGTTCACGCCCGAGGTCGTGCCGCCGAAGACAAGCTGACCGAACCGCTCGGGCGCATGGAAGCCGCCCATCGTGTCCGACCACCCTGACCACTCGGTGTCGCCCCCGGCCTGGCGGTCGCGGTTGACGTTGAAGCCCCAGATGGCTCCCGGAGCCCCGAAGGTCCCCAGCGAGTCGAACCTGACGGCGCATTCGAGGTACCAGGCGTCCTCGCCCACCGAGCCCACGGCCTCCCACTCCGCGTTCCAGGTGGGGTCGAAGGCGCGACCGTCGTAACGTGCGCCCAGAGGGTTGGCCGCGAGCTGGTAGTACTCGGGCTCGTCGAGACGCGGGTGGATGAAGATCTCGACCGCGTCGTCAGCCATCACCGACGACACGTCCCTGGTCCTGATCTCGGCGCGGATCGCCTGTGGGTCGGGCTCCAGGCAGGTGACCGCGATGTAGAGGTTCGCATCGTCGTAGACCACCTGGAAGAGCGTCTGCACCACCTCGACCGGGCCCTTGATGATGCGCACGAAGGAGTTGGCCTTCATCGCCCGCTGCCAGCACGGGTCGTCGAGGCGCCCATCGATCGCCGGACGCTGCGCGACGCGCTGTGCCTCGTAGACTCGAGTGCCCTCAATATCGTCCGCTGGGCACCAGGCCGCTCCGAGCATCACGATGGCGCAGATGGTGAGCGTCGGCAGTCGAGTCATGGCTGCCTCTCCTTTGCGGGCGGCGGGCCTCTCTCAAGGCAATGACAGCGGGCCTTCGGCCCGCCGACAGGCGAGGGCGCCTGTCGTCCGTGCTTAGTTCGGCATTCCGCGCAGCCAGGCACACTGGAGTCCAGGCGCCTCCGCCTGGACGTCGTTGTGTGTGGCCTCGGGCCACAACGACAGCGGCATGGCGGCTAGCCGCCGAGGTCGAAGCTCGCCTCGGCGGTCGCTCCGCTGATGACGTCGCGCGCGACGACGCGCCAGGTCCCGGCCTCGTCGTTGAGCGCCATCGGCACGTAGGTGACGCCCGTGCCCTCGGTCAGCTCGGCGTTGCGCGCGTAGTGCCTCCGCTCGACGCCGTCGGGGCCGAAGACACGCACATTGGCCCAGTGCCGCCCGGGCGTGTCCGCGCCGGCGAGCACGCGCAGGGTGCATCCGATGACGGCGAAGTCCTCGCGCTCGTTGGCCTCGGTGGCGCCCTTCTGCAGGCTCAGGGTCAGCGCCTGGACGCGGTAGGGCGCCCGGGCGAACAGCGCGCCGCGCGAGGGCACGAACTCGGCGTCCCAGGCGGCCACCTCGCCGAGGTACTCGCCGGTGCGCGCATTCCAGGTGTGCATGGCCTCGGCGGTGTCGATGCGCGCGGTGACGGTCGGCTCCTCGGGACTCGTGCGGTACTTGAGGAAGCCGAGGTACTGCACCGGCCCGTCGGCGTAGCGCACGGTCTCGAGCTGGCGGAGCGGCTCGCCGTCCGCGGTCACGCTGACCCGGGGCTCGACCCCGGCCATCGCCATCAGCTCGCGCAGCACCCGCCGGTGGTCGAGCGCCGCCGGCTCCATGCGCTGGCGGTCGATGGACGCGAACGAGTAGTTGAGCAGGATCGTGCGCCCCTGGCCGGTCTCGTTGATGAGCACCAGCGGCACCTCGCCGGCCGCCCCCACCGCCTTGGCCGCGGCGGCCATCACGTTCGCGTCCACGTCGAGCTCGGGCAGCTCCGCCGCGTCGGCGAACAGGCCATCGACGATGCCGTCTACGCCGGCCACCATACCCTCGCCTTCGACGCGCTCGATGCCGAACAGGTCATCGAGCAGCCCCGGGCTCATCGGCCCGCCATGGTGGTCGGCCACCGCGGGCCGCACGTCGGCGATGACCGTCCCGCCCGCCTCGACGTAACTGCGGATGGCGTCCGCCTCGCGCGGCGAGACCGCCTGCGAGTAGGGCATGATGAAGACCGGGTACTCGTCCGGGTCGATGCCCTGCTCCTCGAGCTGCGCGTAGGCGTAGCAGTCGTACTGCAGCCCCATGTCCTCGAGCGTCTGATACGCCTGCAGCCAGACGCGGTCGAGCAGGCCGAAGTCGGGCTGCCAGGTGGCGGCGTGCAGCGACGACTGCGAGTAGTGCACGGCGATGCCATCGTGCAGGCGCTCGGCGTTCATGAGCGCCCGCGCGGGCCCGGCGCGCAGCTCGGCAATCTCCTCGCTGGCCTGGCGGAACGACGGGTAGACGGTCATGCTTGGCGTCACTGCGTCCATCGGGCAGGTGCTCAGGCCGTGGTAGACGGCGTACCACCACATCGAGTTCATGCCGTTGAGGAGCGCCCGCCACGGCCACAGCCGCTCGGCATCTTCGTTGCGGTACTGGAAGTAGCCACCGTACCAGACGCCCAGTAGCGTGCCGGGCTTGGCGAAGGAGCGCATCGGCTCCCATTCCTCCGGGCGCTCGTACAGGTTGCAGATGTCGAAGACCTGCATCAGCCGCCACCAGTCGTTGCCGGACGAACTGGAGGTGTTGAAGGGCCCGTCGAAGCCGACCTCGGCCTCGGCGTCGGTGCTCTGGATGGCCTCGCGCGCTCGCGCCATCATGCGCGCATAGACGAACTCCATGTGGCGGCGATGGTCCACCCAGCGCGCGGGCTGACCGGCCTCGCGGGCGTCGCCGAGCGTGATCGGCTCGGCCTCATCGAAGCTCGCGTAATCGGTGCCCCAGGAGGAGTTGAGGTCATCGACCGTGTCGTACTCGCCGCGCAGCCACTCGCGCAGGTCGGCGACGCACGTCTCGGAGAAGCACACGTCGCTGCCGCCGCGCGCGAGAAAGCACTCGTCGCCGAGGGTGTAGGCGCGGGGCTTGTAGGGCCTGAGTTCCGTGCCGAGGTCGCTGAGCTTGCTCAGTTCCGCCGACAGGAAGTCGGGGTCTGTCAGGCAGGGCTCCCGGACCAGCTCGTCGCCGGAGTAGAAGTAGCGGGTCGCGTAGGGGATGGTGTCGAAGTTGTTGCGCGCGCTCCAGGCCTGGATCTCGGCGCTGCGCGACGAGTTGGTCATCATGTCCACGCCGCATTCGTGCAACCGGCGGAGCATCAGCCGCCGCACGAACTCGTTGCAGTTGCTGTCGGCGCTCCACACCGCGTGCGCGAAGGTGCCGCGGGTGCGCTGCAGCGGGACGTAGAGCCAGGCCACCTCGCGATCCACGACCTCGCCGCCGACCTCGAGCCGGGCCGTCACGTCCGCGCTGAGCGCCAGCGGGTTGCTCACCCGGAACGGTACCTGCACCGCGGCCACGCCCGTCCTCAGCGGTCGGTATTCCCGGGCGATGACGCGGCCGAGGTTGTCCGTCACCTCGATGACCAGCTCATGGCCGGCCGGCATTCGCCCTCCCCCGAACTCGACCTGCGCGGTGACGATGTCGCCGGGCTGCGCGTGAGCATTGTCGAGGGTGACGGAGGCGATCGCCGGATCGGAGGTGACCGTGAAGGCGACCGAGCCCCAGTTGACCGTCTGGCCGCCCGAGGTGAGCCAGAGATCCGCGAAGTAGTTCCCCGCGGGCACGGTCGGCAGGCCGACGCTGATGGTGTCGCCGGTGACCTGCAGCTCGCGCTCGAGGAACACGCGCCTGTCCTCGTCCCGCACGACCACGCGGGCGGTCAGGCCCGGCGCGGGTGAGGCCAGCTTCGCGGTCAGTTGAGTCTGCGCCAGGTCCGCCCGTGCGAGGGTGTCCGCGCCTACGCCGATGGCGATGAACCGCACGGCCGGCTCCCGCTTCGCGGCCCACAGGATCGCCTTGATCGCCAGCGACTGGTAGTACTCGTAGTGCAGCTCACGGTACGACCAGTCGGTGTCATCGGGCTTCGGAGTCAGGAACATGAAGCGCGGCATGTTGGCGCCGTGGTCGAGCAGCGCCATGCGCCCATCGTGGAACTGCCGCAGCTCGAGCACGCTGTCGATCCCGAGGTCGCGCCAGACCGGCAGCGCCTGCCAGGGCACACCCGTGGTCACGAAGTCGTCCTCGACCTCGGGCTTGGCGAAGAGCATGTCGGTGTACCGGTTGCGCCCGAAGGCCTGGTACGAGTGCACCAGGCCGGTGCCATCGTGGACCTTCTGCATGATCTCGTAGAGCAGCTCGCGCGGGAACATGTCCCAGGTCAGGCGGCCGGTGACGATGACGTCGTAGTCGGCCTGGAGCTTGTCGCGCAGCTCCGCCGCCATGTCCTCGTACGAGATGCCCTCGGCGAGCGCGTAGTGGCTGGACGCGCCGGTCCAGCCCAGCTCCTGGTCGGACAGCGTCATGACGACGTCGTAGTCCATCTCCAGGCGCTCGGCGACCTCGACCACCTCGCGCGCGGTGCCGCGCGGCACGATGAACAGCGCGCGGATCGGCCCGTTCGCATACGGCTTCCCCCACGCGATGTGCGGGGAGACGTAGTCTTCGGTGAGGGTGTAGAAGTCGGGCTCGATCTCGTAGGCCGAGGCCGGGCGCGCGCCGGGCAGGGCGCAGATGGCGATGGCGGCGCACAGCACGAGGCTGAGACTGACCTGGAGGCGTCGCGGACGGTCCATGGCATGGCCCTCCCACTCAGGCTTGCGGGCAACCGCGGGGCGCGATTGCACCGGTCCCCGCGGAGGAAAGGTTGGCCGGGGGAGCCGGGCGCACCTCCCTGGCCTCCGTGTCGGTTGCGCTGGGTGTGACCGATCTCAGTATACAGACGGCGACGGCCGACGGTCTCCTCACCCCCTCCGGCTGCTGCGCAGCCTCCTCCCGGTCTACCTGGTCCCGCCCACGGGCGGGATCGCTGTGCGACCTGACGCTGCGTCGGGCGAGAGAGAGGGGACGGCAACGACGAACGACCGGGCGGGCGCAGACCGCTTGCGGTCTGAAGGAAGCCCGCCCCTCCTGACGGCAACGAGGGGAGCGGGCGGGGGGCGAACCTAT
>JALGUI010000189.1 GCA_029820915.1 Candidatus Zipacnadia bacterium
CGACGGCACCGGCGTGCGCGTCCTCGTCATGGGCAACTTCTACGTCAGGCCCGCCGAGGAGCACCAGGCCGTCGATGCCTTCGGCCGCGAGCACCCCATTGCGTGCTTCCGCCACCCCGGCTTCCGGCAGGCCATGACCGCCCGCATCGCCGACCTCGCCACCGCGCTCTCCGCCTGGCCGGCCTTCGGCGGCTTCGCCTTCGACGACGGACCGCACGTGCGCGTAGACTGCTGCTACTGCGACGTCTGCCGCGAGCAGTTCATCGCCGAGCACGGCATCGAGCCCCCGCCCTTCGAGCCCAACGAGGGCACGCGGCGCGTCGGGAGCACGGCATCGAGCCCCCGCCCTTCGAGCCCAACGAGGGCACGCGGCGCGTCGGGGACGACGACCCGGTGCTCGTGTGGGAGCGCTTCCAGCGTGAGAGCTGGCAGATCTATCTGCGCACCCAGAGCGAGGCCGTGCGGTCGGTCTCGGATGACCTGCTCATGGTCACCATCCCGTCCGACTCGTACTTCTACGGCCGCTTCCTCGCGGTCGATGTGACGCGGGACGAGACCGTGCTGGGGCACAGCGGCCGCCTGCAGCGCATCGAGCGCACCCAGGCCCGCCACTGGACGATCTTCCAGAGCTTCCCGCTGGCCCGGCTCCCCGAGGAGGGCGAGACCGGCCTGCAGCCGTGGGCGGTGGGCGCGCACATCACGGCCGACTCCCCGAAGATGCTCATCCAGTGCGATGGGCCGTACGCTCCGACCTACCAGCGCCTGCAGTACATGAGCCCGGGGGAGATCGAGCGGATGGCGCGCGTCACGCTCGTCGAGGGCGCGAGCGGCCTGTGCTACTGGACCCCCGCCGCACCGCTGCCCTTCTATCCCGGCGCCCTGGACGCCATGGCCGAGGTCTATCGTGAGGTCGAGCAGATCGAGGACGTGCTGGCACGGCGCAGACCTCTGGACCAGCCCATCGGGCTGCTGTACTCGACGACCACCGAGGTGATGGAGCAGCCGTGGCAGAGCAACACCTCGGAGCGCTGGCAGCATCTGCACGCCTTCGAGGGCCTCGCCTACTCGATGCGGCGCGCCAACATCCCCTTCGAGATAGTGTTCGAGGATCAGCTTACGCTCGAGCTCCTGGGGCGGCTCAAGGCCCTGGTGCTCCCCGCGGTGCGCTTCCTGAGGAACTCGGCCGCGGAGGCTATTGAGGCCGCCATCGCCCAGACCGGGCTGCACGCGCTGGCGGCGGGCCGGTGCGTGCCGATGCGGGGGATGATCGCCGGCGGCTGCGATCCGCTGATCTGGCACACGTGGGCCTGCAGGGGGTACCGGCAAGAGAAGTACGCCAACGAGCAGTGGCGCGAGTTCAGTAACACGCTCGTCCACCATCTGCAGCCCCTGATCGACGCGCCGGTGCGCGTCTACTCGGAGCGCGCCATCGGCCGGCTCTACGAGCTGGACGGCGGCGACCTGCTGCTGATGATCGCGAGCTGGGACCTCGAGGACCTCAGCGAGGTGGCGATCGAGGGCGAGGGCGAGGCCACCGACCTGCTCAGCGGCCGCGAGATGGGCGAGATCAACGACCTCGGTCGGCTGACCATCCCGCCCGCCGGCTGGCGCGTGCTGCGCATCGTGCGCTGACGACCGTCCGCCGCAGCCGCGTACCGTAGCCGTGTGCCGCCAACGCCCCCGTTGGCGGAGGGATGGCGCAACCATCCGATGAAGTAGCCCTGACATGTGTGATCGCGCGCGCCTGAGAACGCTGTGAGCCGGTCTCTCCTCGGGAAGGGTGCCCTGTGATGCGATCGACGCTGTGCTGTGCTGCGCTGCTTGCCGTCTGCGCCGCATCCGCTCCGGCGCAGGAGATGCTCACCAACACGAGCTTCGGGCCCGCCGAGGACGGACTCTCCGCCGCGGGTTGGGTGTTCGGCGACTTCGGGACCGGCGGCACGCCGCTCTACGAGGCCGCCGGCGGCCGCGACGGCACGGGCGCCCTGGGCGTGCGCTGCGCGACGACCGAGCAGCGCGGGGCGTGGCGCCAGCACGCCGCGCTCGACGGCGCGCGCCACATCCTCGCCGGCGGCCGGTACCGCACCGAGGGCATCGACGCCGACGGCAGGGCTACGCTGAGGCTGACCTGGCTGCGCGCGCTGCAGGGCTGGGACTTCGTCAGCGACATCCGCCTGACTCTGCCGCCCGCCGAGGACTGGCGCGAGTTCGAGGCCGTCTTCGCGGCGCCGGAGGAGGCCACCACGGTCGCGCCCGAGCTGTTCAACTTCTTCGGCGTCGGCACCGTCTGGTGGGACGAGATCCATCTGCGCCCCGCCACCAGGGAGGAGATCATCCAGATGGCCGGACGCGATCTCGACCGAGCGCCTAGCCAGGGCGAGGTCGGCTACTCGCCCGCGGACGGAGAGACCACGGCGACCAACCCGCCCGCGTTCGTGTGGCTCCCCGCGGAGGGCATCGAGCGCTGGGTGGTGCAGTTCGCGCCCGGCGGCGACTTCGACGGGCCGGAGGCCGTGACCGTCGAGGACTGGGAGCTGACCGTCTACACCCCGCACGAGACGCTCGCGCCCGGCGAGTGGGCCTGGCGCTACGGCTTCACCACCGACGTCGGGCCGGTCTTCGGCGAGCCGCGGCGCTTCACCATCCCGGCCGACGCCGTCGAGTTCCCGCTGCCCCGCATCGACGACGTCATGGCGCGCATCCCGGACGTCCACCCGCGCGCCTACTTCCACCGCGACGGCATCGACGAGCTGCGCGACAAGGTCGCCAACGATCCGGAGTACGCCGCGATGGCCCAGCCCGTCATCCGCTCGGCCGAGGGCAAGCTGGGCGAGGAGCTGTACCCCGAGCCGGACTACCTGCCCGGCAGCGGCATCGAGCGCAGCCGCGCGTACCTGGAGTCCTTCCGCACCATGCGGCCCTTCACGGCAGGGATGGAGGTCTGTGCCAAGGCCTACATCCTGACCGGCGACGAGCGCTTTGGGCAGGAGGCCCGGCGCAGGCTGATGCACTTCATGACCTGGGACCCGGACGGCCCGACCAGCGTGCGCAACAACGACGAGGCCGCCATGGACCTGGTCATGCGCGGACCTCGCACGTACGACTGGATCTATGATCTGCTCAGCGACGAGGAGCGTGACACCTGCCGGCGTATGCTGGGGCGCCGCATGCAGCAGGTCAACGACCTGCACCGCGGCATGCCCTTCAGCAGCCGTCCCTACTCCAGCCACCCGGGCCGCATGATCGGGTTTGCCATTGAGGACAGCATCATCCTCGCGCACGAGGTGCCGGAGGCCCGCGAGTGGCTCGACTACACGCTCCGCCTGCTGTGGTCGGTCTACCCCGCCTGGGGCAACCCCGACGGCGGCTGGGCCGAGGGCCCGGGCTACTGGAGGGCCTACATCAGCATGCTTCAGCCCGTCGTGCTCCTGCTCGATGACATCGGCGTGCCCTTTAAGGACAGGCCCTTCTGTCGCAACAACGGGTGGTTCGGCCTCTACGCGGTGCCGGTCGGCGGCAAGATGCGGCCCTTCGGCGACGGCCACAGCGGCGGCGTAGGGCACGGCGACGGCCAGGTGCTCTACCGCTGGTCCACGCTCTGCCGCAACCCCTACTGGCGCTGGTACGCCGAGCAGCTCGACGCGGGGCCGGGGACGGCGCCCGGCCAGTTCGGCTTCTACGACCCGACCCTCGAGGCCACGCCCCCGAGCGACATCCCGCAGGCACGCGTGTTCCCCGACATCGGCCTCGCCGCCATGCACTCAGAGTTGGCCGATCCGCCCAACGACGTCTACCTGCTGATGCGCTCCAGCCCGTACGGCGCGGTCAGCCACAGCCACGCGTCGCAGAACGCCATCGCCATCGGCGCCTTCGGCGAGGCGCTGGCCATCAGCTCAGGCTACTACCAGCTCTACGGCTGCCCGCACCACGCGCAGTGGACGTGGGAGACGCGGGCGCACAACTCGATCCTCGTGGACGGCGAGGGGCAGGTGAAGCGCAGCGCGGCGTCGCGCGGCCGCATCGCCGCCTTCGACGACCAGGACGAGTACTGTTACGCCGTGGGCGATGCCACCGAGGCCTACGGCGGCCGCCTCGACCTCTTCCTGCGCCGCGTGCTCTTCATCCGCCCCGACACCTTCGTCATCTGCGACGAGCTCGATAGCGCCGGCGAGTCCACCTTCCAGTGGCTGCTGCACGCCCGGGACGAGATGGCGCTCGACGAGGGGGCGCAGACCGCCCTCATCTCCGCGGGCGATGCGCGGCTGCTCGCACGGCTCCTCGCGCCCGAGGGGCTGGCTCTGTCCCAGATGCAGGGCTTCCCCGTGGCGCCTGAGCACGAGGCGCCCGACCAGTTCCACGTCACCGCCGAGACCACCGAGCCGGCCGAGAGCGCGGTCTTCCTGTCGGTCCTCAGCGCCTATCGCGATGGCGACGAGGGCCGCGTGCCCGAGGCCGAGGCCATCGAGGGCGAGGGCGGCGCGGGCGTGCTGCTGCGCTGGGACGGCGAGAGCGCGCTGGTGGTGTGGCGGCTGGCCGGCGCCGAGGTGGCGCGGGTGGGCGATGTCGAGAGCGAGGCGGACGTCGCCGTCATCCGGCGCGACGCCGATGACGCCATCGCCGCCGTATACACGTACGGCGGCACGTCGGTCACGGTCGGCGGACAGCCGGTCGAGTGAGGGTTCGTCACAGGCGGCGGTCACGGGCCCGACGCGCAGATCCGAGACCGTATCCGGCCATCGCATCGACCGCCGGGGTGTGACGGGAGGGGTGCAGCGCGGTATGCCGAAAGAGGTCATGGACCGTCGCGCCTCGGACAACGTCTACCTGCACAGGGACTTCCACGGCGCGCTGAGCGCCGCCCTGATCTACCTCGAGGAGCGCTTCGGCGAGGACGCCGTGCGCGAGTACCTGCGCGGCTTCGCCCGCGCCTTCTACGCGCCGCTGCGCGCAGACCTCGCCGAGCGCGGCCTGCCCGCCATCGCCGACCGCCTGCGCCGGGTCTACGAGGCCGAGGGCGCGGACGTGAGCATCGAGCTGTCCGACGATGAGCTGATGGTCCGCGTCGAGGCCTGCCCGGCGGTGACGCACATGCGCGACCGCGGCTACGCCGTGTCGCGGCTGTGGCGCGAGACGATCAGCAGCGTCAACGAGGCCATCTGCGAGGGCAGCGCTTTCGACTTCGACCTCGTGGAGTACAACGAGGAGACCGGCGCCAGCGTGCAGCGGTTCTACCGGCGCACCACCGCGGGGGAGGCGCCAGCATGATCTCCTGCACCGAGTTCATCCCCGCCTACAGCGAGCTGTTCCGCTACCTGGAGGAGCGCGGCGGCCGTGAAGCTGTCGTCGATTTCTGGGAGTTCCTCTCCGACAACTTCCTGACCAACCTGCGCGAACTCGTCGAGGAGCATGGCCTGCGCGGCTGCTGGATGTACTGGTCGCATACGCTGAACGAGGAGGCCGCCGACTTCACCATGGAGCTGGATGAGGAGGCCGGCGAGTTCTCCATCACCATGCATCGCTGCCCGTCCAAGGCGATGCTCCTCGCCCTCGAGCACATGGAGCCCTACCACGACTACTGCGGGCACTGCGACACGCTGTACCGCCGGGTGCTGGAGCCGCTGGGCTTCGAGTGCGAGGTCGATCTGAGCGGTTGCGACGAGGCCCGCTGCCGCCTCATCGTGCGGCAAGCGGCCGGGGGCCGAGGAAC
>JALGUI010000190.1 GCA_029820915.1 Candidatus Zipacnadia bacterium
CAGCGGAAGGTCACATGGCGTGGCGAGGGCTCGACCACGAGGTCGCCGCACCATCCCCAGGCGTTCTCATAGCACTCGGTGTCCCAGTAGATGTAGTGGCCCTCGCCCACGAACTCGACGTACTCGATGGGGATGCCCAGCGCTCGCACCCTGTCCACCATGGAGCGAGACTCGATGACGGAGATGAGGTGGTCGAACTCGCCGTGCTGGGAGAAGAACCGCTGGCCGCGGGCGTTTGGCGCCATCTCCTCGGCGTTGTCCCACTCGACCAGGAAGCGTTTGAATGGCGTCATGCGCTCGCGATCCCAGCCCCACCAGCGGAACATGTCCGTCTGCCCCGAGATCGGCGCCACGGAGGCGAACAGGCCGGGGTTGCGCAGGCCGATGTTCCACGCGCCCATGCCGCCCATCGAGACGCCCGACAGGTGGATGCGGGCGCGATCGACGTTGAAGCGCCGCTCCATCTCCTCGATCACGCGGAACACGTCCACCTCGCCCACGCCCTGGAAATCGCTGTTGCGCCTGCCGTAGGGAATCGCCAGCAGGCAGCCATTGCGCTCGGCGATGTCGCACACCTGGTCGGAGAGCAGCCACGGGTCCACGATGGTGATGCTCGGCACGTAGCCGTGCAGGAAGACGATCAGCGGCCACGGGCGCGCCGGGTCGTAGTCCTCCGGAATGTGCACGTAGTAGGGCTGGGCGGTGCCGTCGTTGCGGGCGATGAAGGCCAGCTCGCTCAGGACCCCGAGCGGCGGCTCGTAGACCTCACCGCGCTCGAGCATCTCGAGCAGCGTCATGCCCTCCGCGATCTCGTCCGCCGCGTTGCCGCCCCACCAGCGCCCGCCCTCCAGCAGGCGGGCCTTCCTGAGCTTGAGCTTGGCGAGCGGCAGGTTCACCGCGTACTCGGGCGGGCAGTGTCCGAGCGGCGCCAGGGCGGCTTCCGCGTCGGCGATGGCGGCCTCGAGGTCGGCGACGGTGGGTGCCTGCGCCCGCGCCGGGCCGATGGCGCCGAGGAAGATGACGAGCACGAACAGGAGCATGCGGGCTGACCTCACGCTGATCCCTCCGGGGACAGTTGGATGTGCGCCGCGCCTTTCGGCGGGTGAGTGTGGGAGACCTGCAGAATCAGTGGGCCCCGCCGGAGCAGACAGGGCTGTCTGGCGGCGGGGCCCGAAGTTCGAAGACCGCATTGCCGAGCTGAGGAGACCTCACTGAGATTCTTTCGCCTCAGCCGGATGCAGTCACCGGCAGCGACTTGGCTACCGACACTACATCCTTCTGTCAGGTCTCCTTCACCTCAACCATGCAGTCTGTTCTATCGCCCAACTGCATCACCTCCCGGGTACGCTGCGCCGTGGATGCAGGGCCCCATCGGCCCCGTGCGAAAAAACTCTTGTTCCGCGGGCGCTCTCTATTGCTGACGCCGGCGTGACTACGAAAGTTCCATCTCCTGTCCGGGCTCCATCACCCTCCCGGTGAGACCCTCGGCCTCAAGGCGCCGCACGAACTCGTGCGGGTCGGCCTCGATAACGGGGAAGGTGTTGAAGTGCATCGGAATGTTCAGGTTCGCCCCTACGAACTTCGCCGCGATTATAGCATCTTCGAGGCCCATTGTGAAGGTGTCACCGATGGGGATCGCCGCGGCGTCGAGATCATTCAGCCGCCCGATCATCTCCAGGTCGGCACACAGGCCGGTGTCCCCCAGGTAGTAGAGCCGCTTGCCGCCCATGGTCACGATGAACCCGCAGGCGGCGCCCAGCATCTGGATGTCGTCGTCGGTCACGATCGACGAGCTGTGGTGCGCGACCGTGAGCTTGACGTGGGCGAAGCCCAGGTCGTGCCCGCCGCCGATGTGCATGGGCTTGACGTTGGCGACTCCTTGGCGCTCACAGTACAGCGCCAGCTCGTAGGTCGCGACGAGCACCGCGTCATTGCGCATGGCGATCTCGATGCCGTCGCCCAGGTGGTCGGAGTGTGCGTGGCTGATGAGCACTGCGTCCACGTCCAGGTCCTCCATCGCTTCGACGGCCTGCGGGTTGTCGGTGATGAACGGGTCCATGATGACGCGGTGGCCATCGGCGGCCATCGAGAAGCAGGCGTGTCCATGGTACTTGAGGGTCGCAGACATGACGGTCTCCCTTCGCTCCGGCTGGTGTCAGATGTCGCGGCCGGCCAGCGCGCCCTCGTGGATGGCGGCCTGCGCGTGTCGCGGCCGCTCCGCGTCGCCGATCACGATCATGGTCACGGGCGCGCCCTCCAGATCCGACGCCAGGCCGTCGTTCGAGCGCCGGCCCAGCGCAAGCACCACCGTGCCCGGCTCGTCCACGCGCGTCTCTGTCCCGTCCGCGTCGATCACGATGCCCTCCGCGTCGAGACCCAGGACCCGGTGCCCGGTGCGGATCGTCACGCCCAGCTCCTCGAGGCGCTCGAGCAGGAAGGTCTTCGGCCCGGACGGCAGCGGCGCCGCCGGGTCATCGCCCGCTTCGAGGATGGTCACCGCGTGCCCCTGCTCGGCCAGCAGATGCGCGACCTCGGCCCCCATGCCGCGCATGCTCACTACGAAGACCGGTGACGCCACCTCGGCCTCGCCCGCGAGAACCTCGTCGGCGAGCACGAAGCGCCCCCCGGCGCCCCAGGGCAGCGCGGCCGCCCCAAGTGGCAGCGATCCGGTGGCGATGATCGCCACGTCAGGGTCGAACTGCAGCACCGAGTCCGCTGTCGCGCGCGTGTGGGTACGCAGGTCAACGCCGGCGCGCTCCAGCTCCTGCTTCTGCCAACGCAGCAGGCCTGCGAGCTCGCCCTTGCCCGGAGCCATCGCGGCCAGCCGCAAGGCGCCGCCCACATCGCCGCTCTGCTCCCATAGCGCCACCTCGTGCCCGCGATGCGCGGCGACGATCGCCGCCTGCATGCCGCCCGGCCCCGCCCCCACCACCAGCACCCGGCGCTTGCGCGTGGGCTCGCGGCCCGCCGGGTAGCCGGGCCAGTCCACCTCGCGGCCCGTCCACGGGTTGCACGTGCACTGCACCTGGCCCTGTTCGCTGTACGAGCGGTCGAGGCAGCCGAGGTTGCAGCCGGTGCACGGGATGATCTCGCCCGCGCGACCCTCGCGGGCCTTCTTCGGCCAGTTTGGATCCGCCAGCAGCCCTCGCCCAAGCGCGACGAAGTCACACCGGCCCTCGGCGATGAGGCCGTCGGCCATCTCCGGCTCGAGGATGCGCCCGACCCCGATGACCGGCACGTCCACCACCTCGCGCACCCCTGCGGCGTAGTCGATCAGATGGCCCGGCGCGACGTAGTACGGCGCCGCCGCGAAGCGCGCCGTCTCGCCGATGGACGCCGAGACGTGGATCGCCTGATAGCCCGCCTCGGCCAGGATGGGGGCGAAGCGCCGCGCTTCGTCGAGGTCGGTGCCGCCCTCTATGAACTCGTCGGCCGAGATGCGGCACCAGCACGGGAAGTCGTCGCCGCAGCACTCCGTGATGGCGCGTCGCACCTCGCGCGCGAAGCGCGTCCGGCGCTGTGTGTCCCCGCCCCAGTCGTCGTCCCGCCGGTTGAGCAGCGGCGACAGGAACGAGCACCCCAGGTAGCCGTGCGCCATGTGCACCTCGACGCCGTCGAAGCCCGCCTCCACGGCCCGGCGCGCGCCCTCGCCGAAGGCCCTAACCACCTCAAGGATCTGCTCCTCGCTCATCTCCTCCGGCCGTGCGCCACCCGGAACACTGACCGCCGACGGCGCGAGTGGCCGGCGGCCGATGACGTCGGCGTCGGCCTGACGGCCGCCGTGCTGGAGCTGGAGCGCGATGCGCCCGCCGGCCTCGTGCACGGCGTCGGTCAGCCTGCGCAGGCCCGCGATCATGTCACCGTCATAGATCGCCAGCATGCGCTCGCCCGTCAGGCCCAGCGGGTGCACGGCCGTGTGCTCGACGATCTGCAGGCCCACCCCGCCCTCGGCGCGCGCGACGTGGTAGGCGATCAGGCGGTCGGTGACGTGGTGGCGCTCGTCGGCGTAGTTCGTGCCCATGGGAGCCATGACGATGCGGTTGGGCAGCTCGAGGGAGCCGATGCTGCCGGGGGCGAAGAGGGCGTCGTAGTCGCACACGGGTCGATCACTCCTCACGGTCGCGGAACCCTCCGGACACCGGAACATATTCGCGCCGGGCCTCCATCTGACCTGCCCTGTCGGCGGCGAAGAGGTGAGGTTACGCGCGCGCGGAAATGTGCCATTCACCCGAATGGGATGACTCAGTCGAGACGGGCACAGAGGGAGGAAGCGACAGTGGCGAAGATCAAGGCCGGCGTGATCGGAGCCGGGATCGGCAAGTACCACATCGAGGGGTACCAGTCCCACGGCGACGCCGAGGTCGTGGCGCTGTGCGACATCAACGAGGAGGTTCTCGCTGAGACGGCGCGCGAGTACGGCGTCGAGCGCACCTTCACCGACTGCGAGGAGATGCTTGCCCTCGACCTCGACTGCGTCAGCGTGTGTGTGCCCAACAAGTTGCACGCGCCGCTGACCATCGAGTGCCTGACGGCGGGCAAGAACGTGCTGTGCGAGAAGCCCCTTGCCCGCACGGCCCGCGAGGGCAAGAAGATGGTTGACGCGGCCGCCGATGCCGGGCTGACGCTGATGATCCAGTTCAACAACCGCTTCCGCCCCGAGGCGCAGATCCTCAAGGGCTACGCCGACGACGGCGCCTTCGGCGACATCTACTTTGCGCGCTGCGGCTGGATCCGCCGCAACGGCATCCCCGGCTGGGGGAGCTGGTTCACCACCGCCGAGGTCGCCGGCGGCGGGCCGCTCATCGACCTGGCCGTGCACATGCTCGACCTCACCATGTGGCTGATGGGCAACCCCGAGCCGGAGATCTGCATGGCCTCGACCTACTCGGTCTTCGGGCCGAAGATGGAGGCGCTCGGCCCGTGGGGCACTCCCAACCGGAGGGGCAGGTTCGATGTCGAGGACATGGCGGTCGGCATGATCCGCTTCGCCGACGGCCAGACGATCCTGCTCGAATCGTCGTGGGCGTCGCGCATCAAGCGCGAGTGGGTCTACTCGACCATCTGCGGCACCGAGGCGGGCGCGACTCTCGAGCGCGTCTTCGCCGTGGACGGCATCGACGACAGCGCGGTGGACACGCTGGAGGTCTACACCCAGGAGCAGGGCGAGGCCGTGGACCGCGTGGTGAAGGTCGAGCCCGACCCTGCCATGGGCCGCCATGCGGCGGTGCGCCACTTCGTGGACTGCCTCATCAGCGGAGAGGAGCCCATCTCACCCGCGACCGACGGCCTGCGCATGATGAAGATCCTGGACGCCATGTACCGCTCCGCCGAGCGCGGCAAGGCGGTCACGATCAAGTAGGCGCTTCGCGCACGGGTGGGTGTGTGGCGGGGCCGGGCGGAGGC
>JALGUI010000191.1 GCA_029820915.1 Candidatus Zipacnadia bacterium
GTGGCGCACTGGAGCTTCGACGAGGGCGAGGGCGATGTCGCCCGTGACCTGACCGGACAGGGCAGCGACGGCCGGCTGCGCGGGCCCCAGTGGGTGCAGCGGGGGGACGGCCACGCGCTCTTCTTCGACGGAATCAATGACTACGCTGACTGCGGCGCCAGCCCATCCCTGGACCTGACCGATGCGGTCACCGTGGAGGTGTGGGTCCGGCCGGAGGCGATCCCCGCGGGTGAACCGGTGATCGTCGGCAAGTCCACGGAGAGCTACGCGCTGACGCTCTACCGAGACGGACAGTGCTGGTGGTACATCTCCAGCGGCGGCAACCAGCTCAAGGCCCCGGTCGGGCTGGGAGCCTGGAACCACATCGCCGGCACCTTCGACGGCACCACCATGATGCTCTACGTCAACGGCGAGTGTGTCGGCTCCCGCGAGTCGCAGTTCGACAGCATCGCACACGGCGGCAGGCTATCGATGGGCGCCGGGCTGAGCGCGGACGGCATCCCGGCGGCGCACCGCTTCCGAGGCGCGCTCGACGACGTGCGCGTCTACCGCAGCGCGCTGACGGCCGACGAGGTATTGATCCACTACAAGCAAGCGGCGGGTGGGTACGACGTGGACACGACCTGGTTCGACCGCCTGCGCGCCGTGCCGGACTACTTCCGCGACGACCGGCGCCTGCTCGTGCTGTATGACTTCCGCGGCGTCTTTCCGCGGCCGGACGATGCGCGGCTCGACGTGTCTCTCCTGCCTGTGGGCGGCAAAGAGCCACTGCAGACCAGCGAGTTCACTCCCCTGCCTCCGCAGGGCCTGGTCGCCGCACAGTTCGAGTTGGCCGATCTTCCGCCCTTCGAGTTGGCCGATCTTCCGCCCGGCGACTACCGCGTGGAGGCGGCGCTCACCGCGCCCGACGGGCTGCGCGTGACGTCCGAGCTGGAGCTGACGCACCCCGCCGGCGATCCGGCGGTGCCATCGCCGGACGAGCTTGTCGTGCCCCCGCTCCCCGAGCGCCCGGGCCCGGCTCCGTACGAGTTGCGGGTGTACCCCGGAGGCGGCTTCACGGTTGAGGCCGCCGGCCGGCGCTTGCCCCTCGAGTCCTCGTACTCCTACTCCTACCCCGGCGGCGGCGAGAACCGGCTGCCGGCCGGGGAGCCCGATACCGAGGGCGAGGATGGCTGGCAGGTCGAGACGAGGCGGCTCGGCGAGGGCGCCTGGGAGGTGACGGCGCGCGGGCCGCACTACGGCATCGTGCGGCAGATCAGCCGCCGCGAGACGCGCATCGAGGTCCATGATACCGTCCGCAACCTCACCGATGAGGTGCTGGGCGTGATCGTCGAGAACCGCCTCGACGCCGGCGACCACCCCTTCACCGACTGGGCGGTCGCGGGATACCCCAATGCCATCGAGCGCAGGCACAGCCACAGCCAGAGCGTCTTCCTGGCCTGGGAGGACCTCGGCATCGGGCTCGTGCCCCTGGACGACGTGTACATCGTGCACGGGACCATGTATGCGCGCGATGGGCGCGCCGGGATGATCGACGACATGCTCGGGCTCGCGCCGGGGGCGTCCTACACGCTCGAATGGGCGGTCTACCCCTGTGCGCGCGGCGATTACTGGGACTTCATCAACGCGGTCCGGCGCGACGAGGGCCGCAACGGCAACACCATCGAGGGCGGCTTCGCCTTCATCCCGCGCGACGCCCGCGGCCTCCCCGAGGAGTACGTCGAACGCCGCAATCTCCGCTACGCCTCCCTCCCGTGCCTGACCCATGTCGCGGATGACCCGGAGATCGAGATCGAGGGGATCGAGTTCATCCACCTGCCCGAGGAGCGCGCTCGCCTGAGGAGCCAGTTCGACGCCATCCGCGCCCGGCACCCGGACCTGAAGCTGATGTTCCACATCGCCCACAGCCTGTTCTCGACCAACCGGCCCGCCGAGCTATTCCCGGACTCGCGGGTGCTCGACGCCGCGGGCAACCAGGTCATGTACGGCCACGACTACGCGAACAGCGCGTACTTCAGCCGCCGGCGCTACGAGGAGGGCTGGCGCTGGTACATCTTCTACCCGGCGCCCGGCAACTCGTTCCACGATGCCATGATGCTCGCGGCCGACCTGATGATCGACGACATCGGCTGTGGCGGCGCGTTCATGGACGGCTTCATGCTCGGCTACGGCTCCCCCTGGATCTACGACCGCTGGGACGGGCACACCGTGGAGATCGACCCGGAGGCGAAGACGGTGACGCGCCAAGTCGGGTCGGTGCTGCTGCTGTCGCAGCCCTCGATGGTCGAGTTCACGCGGCGCCTGCATGACGGGGGCGCCGTCGTCATCGCCAACAGCCCCGTCATGACGCGCACGGTGGGCAAGCTCCCGCTCATCGTCGATCAGGAGTGCGTCTCCGGCCCCGACGTGCACCTGGCGCAGACGTCGGCGTCGCTGGGGAGCCCGTCGAGTATAAGCAGTGAGGCGGACGTGTACCGGGACGTGCTCGACAAGCTGGCGTGGGCCAACCTGTACTTCTACTACGGCGAGGGCGAGCTGACCTACCCGTCGCTGCCCCAGCAGATGTACCCGATCACCATCGAGGAGTTACGCGCGGGAACGGTGAAGGGGCGCGAGCGCATCGTGACCATGCACTCGGGCGTCTACGGCTGGGAGGGCGACCGCGGGATACACCTGTGCTACCGCTACAACGCCCTGGGCATGCCCGTCCCGGCGGAGTTCGTGACGCGGGTCGATGACGCCGGGACGCGCACCCTCGTCAAGCTGGATGGTGAGGAGAGCGCGGTCATCAGGAAGCTCCCCATCTCCGTGCACACCGACGGCCCGGTGAACGTGCTCTGCGACAGGTACGACGGCCGCGCGATCGTGCTCGCCGCGAATGGCGCCGCGCGGGTGAGCCTGGAGGTGGCGGACGGGGAGTTCGTCGTCACGCCGAACGCGCTGTACCGGGTCAGCGCGGGCGAGGCGAACATGGTCCGGGCCGACGACGACGGGGTGCTCCAGGCGACGCTTGCGCTCACCGGCTCGACCCGCGTGGTCATCGAGCGGGCGGGCGATTGACCACCGAGATCGTACTCATCGAGTTGGCGCAGACCGCAGACCAGATCGAGGTGACCGCCTATGCCCGACACCAGCTTCATGGCCTATCTTACGGCCTCTACCTACTGGTCGCTCATCCTCTGCTGGTCGGCGATACTGGTCTTCTATGCGGTGGAGTATCGGCGTCTGCGCAAGATCAACCCGCTCGTCGCCACGCTGATCGTCGTCATCTTCATCGACGGCCTGCGCACGCTGATCGAGAGCGCCTACTTCGGGACCTGGTACACGGCGCGAACGGGGCTGATACCGTACTCCCTCTTCGAGCTGCTCACCAAGCCGGAGTACCTGGTGATTCCGAAGCTGATGAACCTGGCGGCGGCAATCATCATCATCGCCTTCGTCGTGCGTCGCTGGTTCCCTGATGTTACCGACGAGACGAACCGACACCTCGACCTTGCCAGATACCACACCGAGCTTGTCGAGGCCCACGCGGAGCTTCAGAACCTCGAGCAGCTACGCGACGGCCTGGTCCACATGATCGCGCACGACATGCGCACCCCACTGACCAGCATCATGGGCTCACTGCAGACGGCGCTCGACGCGGAGGACGACGACGAGGTGGCCCGCGAGATGATCCACAACTCGATGCACGCCGCCGAGAGACTGGAGACGATGACGGCGAACCTGCTCGACATCAACCGCATGGAGGCAGGGCAGCTTCCGCTCGAGGTCGAGCCGGTCGGCCTCGCCGACGCCCTCGCAGGGGCCGCGGCGGGCATGCGTCACCTCGCGCAGGAAAAGGGCATCCACCTGGCAGTGACATCTGACAGCGAGGATGTGGTGGCGACGGCCGATGCCGACATCCTCGCTCGGGTTCTGGACAATCTGCTGCAGAATGCGCTGCGCCACACACCCCCCGGGGGGCGCGTCACGCTGGAAGTCAGGGAGACACAAGTGGCAGGCGAGACGATGGCGCTGATCAGCGTGCGCGACACGGGCGAGGGTATCCCGGAGGACATGCGCGAGCTGATCTTCGACCGCTTCTTCCACGCGGCCAGGGAGAGGCACGGCCATCTGGCCTCGATCGGGCTGGGACTGGCGTTCTGCAGGCTGGCGGTGGAGGCGCACGGGGGCCGCATATGGGTTGAGAGCCAGGCCGGCGAAGGGACCGCCTTCTACCTCACCATCCCGATGTAGCGCCGGTGACCGGCCGGGAGCAACGCGCAGGCAGGTCAGACGCGGCGAGTGGTGAATGCTCGGTCCGGCGCGGCGTGGCCGTCGGCCACGGTTCGTGAGGCCCTACCCTGAGGAGGACGCGCATTGCATCAAGGCATGCTGGCGTTGGCATTGCTGCTCGCCGGTCCCACCTGGGCCGCCGAGGAGCGGGCGTATGAGCCGGACGGGCACACCGTCCTGCTGCTGCATCTCGACGGCGGCGGTGAGGAGAGCGCGCAGGACGCCTCCGCCTCCGGCTTGGCGGTCCAGCTCCTGCCTCCGCCGCGTCGCCCCACCTGGGACGAGTCGGGGATGTTCGGCGCCTGCCTGCGCTTCGACGGCGTCAATGCCGACGAGGACGGCGACGGGCGCGGCGACGCCGATGGCCTGCAGTTCACGGACGCGGGCCGGCTCCAGCCGGCCGAGGGCCTGACCGTCGAGGCGTGGGTCTTCCCCGAGCGGGTGGACGGCAACCAGGCTATCCTCAGCCGCGCAGGTGGCGCCCGCTACGGTCTGTTCCTCTATGAGTCGGCGCTCTACTTCTCCATGCAGGTGACGCGCGACGGGGAGGCCGACTGGGCGCGCATCAAGATCAACGGCGTCGTCCAGGCGGGACGCTGGCAGCATCTTGCCGTCACGTACGACGGCGAGGTGCTGCGCGCGTACGTCAGCGGCGTCCAGGTCGGGGAGAGCGCCGTCCAGGGGACCCCGACGGCCGGCGAGGCGGTGACCGTGATCGGCTGCGATACCGACTCCCGGCCGCTGGACAGCGCGATCCGCGGGTTCAAGGGGTTGATAGACGAAGTGCGGGTGTCCAACGTTCCGCGCACCGAGTTCAACGTGTCTGAGGAGCGGACGGCGGCTCAGGCCGCGCTCCTCGCTGAAGGGCCCCCGCAGCCCGAGGGGCTCGACCGACCGCGCTATCCCGACCCGCCGCTGCCGCCGCTGAACGAGCGGCACGTCGTGGTCACGGGACGGGTCGGCGACGAAGAGGGCCGGCCGCTCCCCGGCGTGGTCATGAGTGACGGCGAGCACGTCGTGCGCACCGATGTGCAGGGGGAGTACCGGCTGGAGTTCGACCTGAAGGACCTGCGGTTCGTCTTCGCCACCCGCCCGCGCGGCTACCGGCCGGTGGACTCCTGGTTCGAGCGCATCACCCGCGACGATGACGGGACCGAGTACGCCTGCGACTTCGCCTTCGCACCCGATCCGCCGTCCGACCGTGACCGCTTCACCTATCTGGCGACCAGCGACACCCAGTTCAATGACATGGGGACCTTCGTCGAGCTGCTGGCGGAGTACGACCAGTTCACCCGCATGTCCGGCGATCCGGGCTTCCTCACCGTCGCCGGCGACCTGACCATGTCCGGCACGCAGTGGGAGATGGACCGGTACCGGGAGGTCAACGACCGCTCGCACCTCTTCGTCTACAACTGCTTCGGCGGGCATGACGGCAACTACGCGCGCGAGGCCGGAGCGCCCTCCGGCAGCATCTACCATTACCAGAAGAACCTGGCGCCCGCGTGGTACTCGTGGGACTACGGGCCGGTGCACTTCGCGACCTACGTCAGCGAGATCCACTTCCTCACCGAGCGCCAACTCCAGCTTCAGACGGCCTGGCTGGAGGCCGATCTGGCCGCTCAGCCGCCGGGCACGCCGATCGTGCTGGTGACGCATATCCCGCCCTCGAACCAGGTCATGCAGGGCTGGCTCGAGCGGCACAACATCATCGCCATGATGTTCGGCCACTGGCACCAGGTCCAGTCTGGCGGCTTCGCGGGCGTGCCCTATCTCGAGACGGGCCCCATGCGCGGCCGCGACTGGGGCGGCTTCACGCGGCAGTTCCGCGTGTTGACGTATGGCGACGGCGCGCTCGCCAGCGAGACGCGCGTGTGCGGGCAGGTGCAGCGGCTCGATATCGTGGCGCCGCAGGGCGCGGTCGGTCGTGGCGTGATCCCGGTCGAGGTGAAGGCGTATGACACCACGCGCCGCGTCGCCGACGTCACCTGCGAAGTGCGGGTCGGCGGGCAGGTCGAGCAGGTGCCGCTGACCCAGGTCGGCGCGTGGACCTGGCGAGGAAGCTGGGACTGCGCGCAGGCCCCGCCCGGCGAGTTCACGGTCCGTGCCGAGGC
>JALGUI010000192.1 GCA_029820915.1 Candidatus Zipacnadia bacterium
CGCCTACCTGAAGGACTGGGGCGGGCCATGGAGGCTTGACTTCGACGATGGGGGCAACACGGTCTCCTTCGGCCTCGTCGAGGCCATCCCGCCCGGGCTCGCGGACGCCCGCCGCGACAGCGCCTCCGGCCTGGCGGACTGGCGCGGCTACGGCGCAGTCACCATGTCCCGCACCCAGCTCGACACGATCCTGCACGGCGTCTCCGCCGGCCGGCCCGATGGGGAGATTGAGGTCACCTACGACGCCATCGCCGCCATGCGCCTCGACCCGGAGCGCTACGGCTCGCTGCTCGCGGCGTCCAGTGGGCCGTCCCTGGCCCCCGCCTACATGGCCGCTCCCATCCCCGGCAGCGCAAACACGGTCCTGGGCGTCGCCGAGTACGGCTACTACCTCGCGACCTTCGACCTGTCGCGCCTCAACGAGGGCGTCATCACCAAGCGCTACCTGCTGCGCGACCTCGGCGACACGGAACTGCAACTGCCCCTGCAGGTCGGCCTCGGGCCCTACGGCTACGCCTGGTGGCGCGATCCCGACGCGCTCTACCTCTACCTCGGCGGCTACACCGGCCTCACCCGCCTGGTCTACGACTCACCCGACCTGACCGCCGGCCGTCATCGCATGGAGAGCTTCACTCATACCATCGAGCTTCACTCATACCATCGAGCAGAACATGCTCGACGCCGCCGGACCGGGGCCCATCAAGCGCTTCCGCTACCTGCAGCCCGGCCTCGACGGCCGTGTCTTCCTGACCGGCACGCATAGCGCCGCGCGCGCCGGGACGGCGTACTCGGGCGGGCTGATGTCCTTCGTCGCCGACGAGCGCGATGTGCTCGACAAGATCAGCTTCATGAGCCCTGCTACTGGACCACGCAGCTCGACAGTCGCGTGCTCTACCGCCCCGACGGGCCGCCGACGCAGCAGCTCTTCCTGGGGGGCGGCAGCTTCGACGAGAGCTACGCCTTCACCCTCGACCCGGCGCTTGTGCCTGAGAACCACGATCCGCGCATCTTCGCCTACGACTACGCCTCCGGCGGCTCCCCGCGCAGTCTCTTCGGCTTCTCGCTGCCGCCGAACACCGAGGAGAGCGGCTAAACACCGAGGAGAGCGGCTACTGCGAGCACCGCCTCGACCGCACCCGCCGCTACCTTGTCGTCATGCACGGCAGCTCGCTGCTGAGCTTCGACGTCGCCGCGAGCCGCTTCGTCGATGGCCTCAACCTGACCGCCGATGGCCCGATCGCGGTCTGGGAGTTCGAGCGCCCCGACCGGCGGATGCTGCGCGCGCCCGACGACCGGCTGGTGATGTACGTGACCGTCGGCGAAGGCCCGACCGAGGCCACCTTCCACGAGGTCGATGTGGCCTTCCACGAGGTCGATGTGGCCGCGGACGGCACGATCTCGGTCACTCCGCTGGTGACGCTCGCCACCGACGATCCGGCCGCGCTCGCCCGCACGCTCGGAGTCGTGGCCGCGTTCGTGCCGGACCTGACCGCCGGCGACGGCTCCTGCGATCTGTTCCTGGGCGTGCCCTGGCGCTATCCCGGCAGCGACGCCCGCGTGATCCGCGACTTCATCCCGCCGCGCCGATAGCCGTTGCCCTTGCCGTTCCCCGGTTGCCGGTTCCCGGTCTCCGCTTGACGCTGCCTCTCGCGCGGGCGTAGAATCGCAGGTGGAGGCGAGGCACGGTGAGCAGGCATGTGGGTCGTGCGCTGCTGGTGGCGCTGGCGTGCGGAGCGATGCTCTGGGGCTGCCGCGGTGCCCCGCCTGACACGCAGCTCCCCATCGAGCCGATCGGCGGCCACGTCGCGGCGGCGGAGCAGACGGTTCGCGAGCCCGCGGTCGCGGGCGCCTTCTACCCCGGCGATGCGCAGGAGCTCGATGGCGCCGTGCGCGAGATGCTCGCGGCCGCCGACCGCGTCGAGCTGCCCGGGCGCGTCATCGCGCTGATGGCCCCGCACGCCGGCTACATCTACTCCGGCCCCACCGCAGCCGCCGCCTACGCCCAGATCGAGGGCCTCGACATCGACACCGTCATCGTCATCGGCCCCAGCCACCGGGTCCCCGTGACCGGCGTGGCGCTGCCCGAGGCGGACACCTGGCACACCCCGCTGGGCGAGGTCCCCATCGACACCGAGATGTGCGCGGCGTTGCGGGAGGCGTCCGACCTCTTCGCCCCCAACGCCCTCGCCCACCGCTACGAGCACTCACTGGAGGTCCAGCTCCCCTTCCTGCAGACGGTTCTCGATGACTTCGCGCTCGTCCCGCTGGTCGCCCAGGACTTCCCGGCGGAGAGCTGCCGCGCGGCGGCGGAGGCTATCGCGCAGGTGGCGGCGGGCAGGTCCGTGCTGCTGGTGGCGAGCAGCGACATGTCGCACTATCCGGTCTACGAGCAGGCCAACCGCGTCGATGCCGCCATGCTCGACACCATCGCGACCTTCGACGGCGACGCGGTCTTCGCCAGGGACGCGGAGCTGATGGGCGAGGGCGTCGCCGACCTCGGCTGCACGCTGTGCGGCCTCGAGCCCGTGGTTACGGTGATGGAGGCCGCGAAGCTGCTCGGGGCGGACTCCGCGCACGTCATCCACTACGCGAACTCCGGCGACGCGCCGGCGGGCGACCGCGGCCACTGCGTGGGCTACGGCGCCGTCGCCTTCTGCGGGGCCGAGCAGCCCGGGGCCGCCGAGGAGCCCGCCGAGCCGGCGGCCACCGATGACGCCGAGGGGGCGGCCGGCGACGCAGCCCAGGAGGGCGAACTCGACGCCGAGCAACAGGCGATCCTGCTGGCGCTGGCGCGCGAGACCATCGGGGCGCACGTCGCGGGCGGCCAGGTACCATCGCCGCCCGACGATGCCCCCATCTTCGGCGAGGAGCGGGCGGTCTTCGTCACGCTGCACGAGCACGGGATGCTGCGCGGCTGCATCGGCTCGCTCGAGGCGCGCGAGCCGCTGGGCGAGGCGATCATCTCATCGGCCATCTCGGCCGCCACCCGCGACCCGCGCTTCCGCCCCGTGACGGCCGACGAGATCGACGACCTGCACATCGAGATCAGCGTGCTGTCACCCATGCGACTGGTGGACAGCGCCGAGGAGATAGTCGTGGGCACCCACGGCGTGTTGGTCCGCCAGGGCGTACGCAGCGGCGTCTTCCTGCCCCAGGTCGCGCCCGAGCAGGGCTGGGACCGCGAGGAGATGCTCCGGCACCTGTGCGCGGAGAAGGCCGGGCTCGCGGCCGACGCCTGGCGGCACGGGGCGAGGCTCTACGTATTCACCGCCCAGGTCTTCGGGGAGGCGGAGTGACCGTGTTCGACCGCGGTGACACCATGGACCGCCGCACCATGATCCGCCTGGCGCTGGGCGGCGGGCTGGCGCTGGGCGGCGCCGCCCTCGGCCTGCCCGGCTGCGCGCGCAGAACTGCCAGCGCTAACGGCGCGACCTCGGGTCGGCACGAGGCGATGTTCTACGAGAAGCTCGCGGGCGGCAGCGTGCGCTGCACGCTCTGCCCCACCGGTTGCATCGTCCGCAGCGGCCAGCGCGGCGTCTGCGGCGTGCGGGCCAACGAGGGCGGCACTTACTACACGCTCGTCTACGGCACCGCGGCCGCGCTGAACATCGACCCGATCGAGAAGAAGCCGCTGTTCCACTTCCTCCCCGGCGCGCGCGCCTTCTCCATCGGCACCGCCGGCTGCAATCTGCACTGCAAGGACTGCCAGAACTGGGAGATCTCGCAGGTGACGCCCGAGCAGATCGACCGCCCCATCGAGCTGTCGCCGCAGACCATCGTGAGCAAGGCGCCGGAGTACAACGCCACGGTCATCGCCTACACCTACAACGAGCCGACCATCTTCTACGAGTACATGCACGACACCGCGCAGCTCGCCCGGTCAAGCGGCCTGCGCTCGGTGATGATCTCCAGCGGCTACATCAACCGCGAGCCGATGCTCCAGCTCGTGCCGCACCTCGACGCGGTGAAGGTGGACCTCAAGGGCTTCACCGACGACTTCTACCGCGACTACTGCGCCGGCGCCGTCGAGCCCGTCAAGCAGACCATCCGGCGCGTGCACACGCTGGGCAAGTGGCTCGAGATCGTCTACCTGGTCGTACCCACGGTCAACGACGACCTCCACGTGATCCGGGACATGTCCGACTGGATCATGCGCGCCGTCGGACCGGACGTGCCACTGCACTTCACCCGCTTCCGGCCCGCCTACCAACTCACCAGGCTCCCGCCCACGCCGGTCAGCACACTCGAGGCCTGCCGCGAGGTGGCGCGCGAGCAGGGCCTGAACTACGTCTACGTCGGCAACGTGCCGGGGCACAATGCCGAGAACACCTTCTGCGCGAGCTGCGGCCAGGTCGTCATCAAGCGCTACGGCTACCAGGTCCTCGAGAACCACGTGAAGCCGAACGGCGCCTGTCGCTTCTGCGGGAACTCGATCCCCGGTGTCTGGTCTTAGCAACGGTGGCGGGGCGCTGCGGCCCCGGGCGGCGCTCCCCCTCGCCGCCGCCCTCCTCGGCGTCGGCTTCACGGCGCTCATGCTCCAGGTCGTCCTCGCCCGCGAGCTCATCGTCTCCTTCGTGGGCAACGAGCTCACCATCAGCGTCATCCTGCTGGCCTGGATGCTGCTGGTTGCGGCGGGCAGCGCGCTCGGCAGCCGCATCCCCGCCGCCCGCGCCACCCCCGGCCTGCTGGCGGGCCTGGGCATGGCGCTCGCCCCGCTCATGGTCGGCAGCCTCGTACTGGCGCGGCTGGCGGGCCAACAGGGCGACTTCCCCGGCCAGATCGCCTCGCCGCTATCCGCCCTGTGGCTGACGGCCGCCGCGCTGGCGCCCGCCTGTCTGGTCCTCGGCGCGCAGTTCGCTGTGGGCTGCAGGCTCCTCGAGCGCGAGCGGGCGGGCGGAGCCGGCCGCGTCTACGTGCTGGAGGCCACGGGCGCCGTCGCCGCCGGCGTGCTCTTCCACTTCCTGGTCGCCGACCACCTCAGCGCCGTGGTTGCAGTCCTCGCGCTCGGCGCGATCGACTGCGCCCTGGCCTGCGGGCTCGCGATGGCGGCGGACCGGCGCACGCTGGGGATCGCGGGTGGGGTGGCGGCCGTGCTCTGCCTGGGCGCGGTCGGCTGGCCCGGCCTGCCACGCGCGCTCGACCGCACGCTGCTCAGCCTGCGCTGGAGCCGCGATCTCGTGGACTGGACGAACACCCGCTACGGCATGTGGAGCGTCGGCCACCGGGCGGGCCAGCTCACCTTCTCGCACGACGGCCTGCCCATCTTCTCGACCGGCCCCGAGCCCGACCCCGAGTCGGTACACCTCGCCCTCGCCGCCCACCCGCGCCCGCGCGCGGTGCTGATGATCGGGGGCGGCCCGGCCGCGGTCCGCGAGGCGCTCAAGCACCCCGTGGAGCGCATCGACTACGTCGAGCTCGACCGCGGCGGCATCGAGTTCGTCCGCCGCCACGTGCCGCCCGACCTGTCCGCCGTGCTGGACGACCCTCGTGTGGGCCTGAACTTCGCCGATGGCCGCGCCTTCGTCAAGGCGGCCGGCCCCGACTACGATGTCATCGCCGCCGACCTGCCCGACCCGACGACGGCCGTCATCAACCGCTACTACACCGCACGCTTCTTCGCCGAGGCCGCGCGAGCGCTGCGTCCCGGCGGCCTGCTCATGATCGGCCTGACCTCCCCGCGCACCACTCTCACCGGCGAGCGCCGCCTGGCTCTGGGCGGCGTGTGGCGGGCGCTGTCCGAGCACTTCCCATCGCGCGACGTCCTCCCTGTCGGCGAGAGCCTCTACTTCATCGCCTCGACCGAGCCCGGCGCGCCCGCCGTTGGCGCTGAGGAGCTGGGCCGGCGGCTGATCGACCGCGGCGTGCACACGATCTTCCTGACGCCCTTCGCGCTCGAGGCCGAGCTCAACCCGCTCGCACGCGACATGGCGCGGAAGGCAGTCGAGGACGCGTCAAGCGCGCCCGTGAACACCGACTTCCGCCCGGTGGCCTACCATCTGCAGATGCGCTTGTGGGTGCGCCAGTTCGCGCCGCGCGCGGAGCTGTCGTGGCTCGACGCCGTGGCCTCCCGTGGCGTCGGCACGGCTGCGTGGGCGCTGATGGCGCTGGCGGTCGTGGCCGCGATCGCGCTGGGGAGGCGGCGCTTCTACCGGGGCGTGGCCGTCGGCGCGGCCATCCTGCTGATCGGCCTGCTGGAGATGGGCGTGCAGCTCGCGGTGATCTTCGGCTTCCAGACCGTCGCGGGCTATCTGTACCACCAGATCGGCCTGCTGATGACGCTGAACATGCTGGGGCTCGCGCTGGGCGCGTGGGCCGCCCGGCGCATCCCTCGCGAGCGCAGCGGCGCCGCCTTCGTCGCGCTGTGCGCGGCCTTCGTCGCCCTGTGCACTGCGATGCCCTGGCTCATGCACGCGGCCTCAGCCGCGCCGGAGCTGGCCACGCCGGTGCTCGGCGCGCTGGCCCTGTTCGCCAGCCTCCTGACCGGCGCCGCCTTCCCGCTCGGCGTCGCCCTCAGCCCCGCCGGCGAGGCCAGCGCCGGGGCGTCGCTGTACGCCCTCGACCTCGTGGGCGGCGCGGTCGGCGCGGCGGTCATCGGCATCCTGCTCGTGCCCCTGACCGGCCTCGACGCCTCCGCGCACACGCTCGCC
>JALGUI010000193.1 GCA_029820915.1 Candidatus Zipacnadia bacterium
GAGCCGGGGACCTACTACGTGCGCGGCCGGTACCGCACCGACGCGTCGATGCTCACCTCGTCCGTGCGCGGGACGTCACTCTCGGGCATGATCTCCAGCCACCAGTTCGAGGCGAGCATGGACACCGCCGTGTGCGGCCTGGTGCTCTACGAGCACTCCGCGATCGGGCGCGAGTGGTTCGAGCTGATGCTGAACTACCTGCTCGGCGTCACCTGCGGCTACGGCTTCGACGAGGCGTGGAACGAGGGCGCCGGGTACGGCTCCTCGAAGAACAAGTGGCTGACCAACGCCTCGCTCTACTTCGACACCGCGCTGCCTGAGGCGAACCTGGGCCGCAACCCCTTCTACGCGCGCGTCGGGAGCTGGCTGCGGCGCATCATCCCCGTCGGCATGGGCCACCACGCCTGGGGCAACCAGGCGAATGCCTCGCGCGGCAACCACCTGGCGGCCTTCCGCAAGCTCGCCTACCTCACCGGCGATGGGCGGTTCCTCTACAACTGGCAGAGCTACGGCGGAGAGCTGTCCAGCACGTGGCGGCCGTGGATCGAGTACGTGCTGCCGGCGTACTACGACGCACCTGAGCCCGTCCCCGAGGCGGAGTCCGCGGAGCTATTCGACGTTGGCGGCTGGGCGATGGCGGCGAGTGGGCCGCCGAGCGATCCCGCGACGTACGCCGATGGCGCGGGGGTGATCCTGCAGTGCCGGCCTCGCGGTGGCTACAGCCACTCGTTCAACTCAGACGGCTCGGTGCAACTGCATGCCTATGGCCAGATGCTCAACCACGGGGGCGGGACGTCGGCCAACGGGGATGCCTACGCCTACCACACCATGAGCCACAATGTGGTGCTCATCGACGGCCTCGGCCAGGGCCAGCCGCCGTCCGGCATGCTCTACCCCACGTACGGGCATATCTGCGGCTACCGGCAGGACGACGACGTCGTGTACATGGCGGCCGACCCGACGCTGTGCTATCCGCACGAGCCGGGGAGCTTCGCCCGCTGGAGCCTGCCGTTGCGTGAACCGTACACCGAGCGGGCCCTCCCCTACCTCGACAGCTATGTCCGGCACGTTCTGTTCGTGCGCGACCGCTACTTCGTCATCTACGACGACCTGCGCTGCACGCAGCCCGCGACCTTCACCTGGCTGTGGCACATCCTGCCCGACGACCCGCTCGCCTTCGACCGCGAGACCTTCGCCATCGACTACACGGTGGGCGAGGTGCCCGTGCGCCTGCAGCACATCTTCCGGCCCGACGCGCTGGTGCTCGATGACCGGCAGGGACTTGACGGGCGGGTCAACCCCATCACCGGCGAGGACTACCGCGGGCAGCTCAAGGGCGAGATCATCGAGGGCCACAACCTGTGGGTGAGCACGCGCGAGCCTGCCGCGGAGTGGCGCTTCCTGGCGGTGATCTACCCGCAGCCGCCGGGCGGCGGGATTCCACCCATCGAGCGCATCGACGACCGCACGGTGCGGGTGGGCGAGGATGTGATCTGCTTCGACCCTACATCCCCGGCTGCGGAGGATGCGACATTCGTCGTCGATCCGGCGGCGTTCCGGGCGCGCTGAGGCCCGGAGCCTCCCGGCCCTGGTGAGCACCGACTCCGCCGGCTCGGGAGTTCACCCGTCCTCCCACGTGGTCAGAGCGCGGCGCGCCCTGCCTACCAGCGGGCGCACCTCTTCCGCCAGGCGCTGTGCGCTCTCCCCCAGCGGCTCCGTCTCCGCCCTCGCGCCCACCTCCCGGGCCAGCTCCTCCACGGTATCGGCGAGCTGTTCGAGCAGGTTCCTGGCCCACAGTACCGTGTGGGCCTCCGCACGCCCCGCCTCCGCCTGAGCCAGCTCCTCCGGAGCCTGCTCGGCCACGAACCGTCGGAACCGCTCGATCAGTTCCGCCACCGGTTCCAGCACGCACTCGACCATCCGCGGCGCAAGCGGAGCCAGGCGCGCGCCATAGCCGGTGGGCGAGGTGCCCCGAAGCAAGGCGTCCTCCAGGTGCTGAGCCCAGCGACGCGCCGTCATGAACTGCGCCACCAGGTGACGCCGCCGTTGGCCGGCGACCAGCTTGTCCAGATCATCAGAGTCGGCGTGACCGCGGCGTGGAGTCATGGCGTCACTCACAGCCCCTGTGCGGCGCCTCATGCTGTCGGTACAGCCGCGTCTGGCGCGCATGTGCGCCGAGGCGGCGCGACGCGGAAAGGAGTCATCAATCCCGATGGGGATGGTTGGGGGGCAGGCGCCTGCCTCCGGGGCGAACTCCATCGCCGACGAGCATACTGTACGCGGACCGGCGAGATCCGTCAACTCCAGTCGGCTCTCGGAAGGGGATCACCCCCCGCACGGGAAACCTCCCGTCCGGTGGCCCACACATACGTCGCACTCCGGAGGGGTCGGACCATGCGGGCTCGCATCTGGTGGTCGATGCTGCTACGCGGCGCACTGGCCGTGCTGATCGGCACTCTGATGATTACATGGCCCGAACAGAGCGCCGGCGGGGTGATCATGATCGTTGGGGGGTTCGCGATCCTGACAGGTGTCTTCGGGCTGGTCGCCGCGGTGGCGCTGACCAGGTTCGGCGGAGGGTTCGCCCTGATCGGCGCGCTCCTCACGATCGTCCTCGGGCTGGTAGCGCTGCTCTGGTCAGGACTGACGGCGGACGTCCTGGTCTTCGTGGTGGCCGGATGGGCGCTGCTGTTCGGTCTGATCGAGATCTGCGCGGGCCTTGCCGTGGAGACCGGCGAGGCGATCAGGGCGCTGACCACCGGGCTCGGGCTGATCTCGGTCACCCTGGCGGTGCTTCTGTTCGCGGTGCCCGACATCGGCGTCGTGGCCGTCGTCCGGCTGCTTGGCTTCTATCTGCTGGCGAGCGGCGTCCTGCGCATTTACCGCGCCGTCGCGATCAGGCAGAGCTTGCAGCGGGTCATCGTCGAGTAGCGGGCGGGAGGCACGGTCCGGAGGACCCCGACGAGGTCGGCCCAACTCGGTCGTCCCGTTGCTCGATGACTGATGGCACGACAACGACCGTGTCGGGCCGACCTCGTTGCGGCTGCTGCGCAGCCGCCCCTCGTGCGGCCCCTCCGAACGGCGAACGGCCGCCGGCGTCTGAGGCACACGGTCTTCGCGTGCTTACCGCGCCCCGCGCCACTCAGGCGGTTGCACGGCGGATGGCGTTCTGGTATACTCCCCCCAACATAGAACAGGCGTTGACGGGGACATGTAGTCGCCGATACACCTGAGACAGCCAGTGCATCTCCAGGAGTGCGAAGCACTCTCTGAAACTGCGCGGGAGTCTCCGAGCGAGCCGGGGACGGTGTGAGCCCGGCAGGCACTGTTGGCGGCGAAGATCACCCCCGAGCCGCGGACCCAACGGAGACAGCGGGGCTGTCTCTCAGTAGGCTCCGCCGGAGCACCTCCGTTAGCGGGTAGACGGCATCGGCGCGCCTGAGGGCGGCCCGTGCCGGCAGAGCGGGCCTCGCCGAAGCGAGCGCGAGGCCAATCAGAGTGGTACCGCGGATCCCAGGGTCCGTCTCTGAGCGAGGCGGGCTCTGTCTGCGTACCGGCTCCGCCGGCGGTGGTCGCTGCCGCGCGCCCGTGCACACCAAGAGGGTGAGGACACATGCGCAAGGTCGATGTGTACGACACCACGCTCCGGGACGGCTGCCAGGCCGAGAAGATCTCGCTGAGCGTCGAGGACAAGCTGCGGATCGCCCGCCGCCTGGACGAGCTGGGCTTCGACTACATTGAGGGTGGGTGGCCGAATGAGACCGCGCCCCGCGACCGCCAGGTCTTCGAGCGCGCCCGCGACGAGCAGTGGCGGCACGCGAAGTTCGCGGCCTTCGGCAGCACTCGGCGGGCGGGCATCGCGCCCGAGGATGACAGGCAGCTTCAGTTCCTCGTGGACAGCGGCGCGCCGGTCATCACGATCTTCGGCAAGAGCTGGGACCTGCACGTAACCGATGTGCTGGGCACCACGCTCGAGGAGAACCTGGCGATGATCGAGGACAGCGTGGCCTTCCTGAAGGCCGGCGGCGCCCAGGTCTTCTTCGACGCCGAGCACTTCTTCGACGGCTACCGCGCCGACCGCGAGTTCGCGCTCGAGACCCTCCGCGCGGCCCAGCGCGGCGGCGCGGAGTGCCTGGTGCTGTGCGACACCAACGGCGGCTCTATGCCGCTGTTCGTGCGGGACGTGGTCGCCGAGATTGTCGGGGCCTTTGACACGCCCGTCGGCATCCACTGCCACAACGACGCGGGCATGGCCGCCGCCAACACGCAGATCGCGGTCGAGATGGGCGCCGGCCACGTGCAGGGCACCATCAACGGCTACGGTGAGCGCGCGGGCAACGCGGACCTGTGCACGGTCGTGCCCAACCTGGCGATCAAGACCGGCGTGTGCGCGCTGCCCGAGGGCATGCTCGCGGAGCTGACTGAGCTATCACGCTGGGTGGATGAGGTCGCGCTCGTGCAGCACAATGAGCGGGCGCCCTACGTCGGCGCCGCGGCCTTCGCCCACAAGGGCGGGATGCACGTCAACGCGGTGCTGAAGACGCCGACCTCCTTCGAGCACGTCGAGCCCGAGATCGTCGGCAACGAGCGCCGCGTGCTGGTCTCCGACTACTCGGGCGGCAGCACCATCCTGCACAAGCTCCGGCACATCTACCCCGACCTCGACCGCAAGGACCCGCGCCTGCGTGAGGTGCTGGCCCTGGTCAAGGAGCGCGAGAACGAGGGCTATCAGTACGAGGCCGCGGAGGCGTCCTTTGAGCTGCTGGCACGCGGCGTATTCGGCGAGGCCCCCAGGCTGTTCGAGCTGCACGGCTTCCGCGTGATCATGGGCAAGCACAGCGAGGACGAACAGCCCTTCGCCGAGGCGACCGTCCAGCTCAACATCGGCGGCCGGTCCGCACACACCGCGGCGATGGGCGACGGGCCGGTGAACGCCCTCGACATCGCCCTGCGCAAGGCGCTCGAGCCGCACTACCCGGAGATCGCGGACATGCACCTGGTGGACTACAAGGTCCGGGTGCTGGACGCAACGGAGGGCACGAGCGGCGCGGTGCGTGTCGTCATCCAGACCCGGAACAACGGTCAGGCCTGGGGCACTGTGGGCGTGCACGCCAACATCATCGAGGCGAGCTGGCAGGCGCTCACCGACAGCATCGTCTACGGCATCATCACCGCGAGGGAGCGGGGCGAGCGGGACGCAGGGGGCTGACGATGCCGGCCGCGGCCGGGAGAGCCGATCTTGCGCGGGCGGGTTCGCACTGAACCCGCCCGCGTTCGAGTTTGACGACGCCCTGAGGCGCGGGTACAATGCCACCGAACCCTCGCCGCGGAGGTGCACCATGAGCCGCTCCGAAGTCACCGAGGAGCAGATCCGCGAG
>JALGUI010000005.1 GCA_029820915.1 Candidatus Zipacnadia bacterium
CCTGCCCCACCTGGGAGTCCGTAAGACAGCCTGAATCGGACCGAACCGCCGTGTACGGACCCGTACGCACGGTGGTGTGACAGGGAAAGCCCGCGAGGGCCTACCTATGTCAATGGTGGCCCTTAGCCTCTCGCCATCGAAGCTGCAGTTCGATAGTAGGATATCGAGCAGCTTCCTGCGCTCCTCGGCTTCCTGCTCGAGCCAGAGGTCGTATGCCCGGTTCGCCAGCCCCAGGATACGGAAGCCCTCGTCGAAGTAGACCTCGTTCGCCCGCTCGTGGCGCTCGATGGCCGCCCGCAGCCGCACCTGCTGGTCTCGCCACTCGGCGCTCTTCCGCTGCCAGAGGTGCTCGCTGATCTTCCTCTCCAGCAGATGCTCGTAGGCCGCGTCGAGCTTGCGCTGTACCGCGGCGCACTGCCGCTCAAGGGCCGCGACCTGTTCCTCGTGGTAAGTCCGCTCGTCCTGGTGGCTCTCGCGGAGAACGCCCCTGATCCACTCGACCGTCTCCGGGTCAATGACGACCGCCTGCACGAGGTCGGCGAACAGCTCCTCAAGGTCCTCTTCGCGGATGTAGGGCTTGTCGCAGTCACCACGGCCGCCGGTGCAGTGTTAGTAGACGTACTTGCTCTTCTTCCGCTCGGCAGTCACTGCGCAGCCGCAGTGGGCGCACGTGAGCAGGCCGGTGTAGGCGAACGTGTGGCTCTTGCGGCGCAGGGGCTTCCCGTCCCTGCCGAAGGCCTCCTGAGTGCGCTCGTACAGGTCCATCGAGATCAGCGGCTCGTGGTCGCCCTGGTACGTCTTGCCCTTCCAGACGAACATGCCGGTGTAGAAGACGTTGCTGAGCGCTTGCGCGATGGTACTCCTTGCCGGCGGCTTTCCGTTCCGTCCGACAAGACCAGCTTCCAGCGCGCGCTCGTGCACCTCGCTGATGCTCACGCTGCCCGTGGCGTACCACTCGAACATCCGGCGCACGACGGGGGCCTTCTGCGGGTCGGGCACAATACTGCGCTCATCCCCGATCGTCACGTTCAAGTAGCCGAGCGGCGCCCACGAGGGCCACGTGCCCTGCTCGGCTTTCTCCTGCATCCCCTTGCTGGTCTCCTCGGAGAGGTTGTCAACGTAGTTCTTCGCCATGAGGACTTTGATCCCGTGCATGAACTTCTCGGTGGAGCGGGAGTCCTCGGAGAGGACGAAACTCTCCTTCACGAAGTGGATCTCCGGGCCAAGGTCGTCGAGGGTCACGTAGTCGCGGAGGTTGCGGTAGAGGCGGTCCGTCTTCTCGACCAGCAGCACGACCTCGCCCTTTGTACGCCGGAGGAACTCGACCATGGCCTCGAACCCAGGCCGGCCCGTACGCTTGGCCGTCTCCACGTCAGTGAACTCCCGGGCCACCTGGAGGCCATGCTCGACGGCGTAGGCTCGCAGCAGCTTGAGCTGAGCAGGGATCGAGAAGCCCTCCTCGGCCTGTCCGCGGCTCGAGACTCGGGCGTAGAGCACTGCTCGCCTCATGGCCGATGTGCTCCTCGCAGGACGACGACGATAGATCGGCTGCGCTTCAATTCACGGGAGCCCGCACGGCTTCCTCCCGACCCCCTATCATGTCCATGCCTGATCGGCCCTGGTCGTCGTTACAGAACTGGGTCTCTGCTACGCTCGTTTCACAACAGCTCCCGCCCCGTTCACGTGGGAAACGTGGGAACTGTGGGAAGTATCAAGCAGGACGTTTCTCATACTTCCCAACCTTCCCTCTATCCCCATACTTCCCAAGTCTACAGCGCGCCTTGCGCTTCGTCGTCCGGGCTCGCGGGCAGCGCCCAGCTGCGCTTCCGGCCGTTCTTGGGGTCGGGCAGTTCGCGGACGCCTATGGCTTCGCGCGCGCGGTAGAGCGTATTCCTAGCGATCCCTTCCTCCTCCGCGCGGCCCCGCACTTCGCCCGAGTTCACTGGCCCACGCCGCAGTACGTCGCGCAGCCACTCCTCGGCCTCGGCCTGCTTCACATCGCCGCGAGGTGCGTAGGGAACCGGGGCCGGATCACATCCGTTCTCGGTGATCTCAAGCCCGAAGGGGTTGGCGAGCCGCCCGAGGTTGTTCTCGATCTGGCGCACGCGGAGGCGGTCGGTGGTCTCGTCGGGTTGGTCTATCGCTATCACTGCGCGGGCGAGCGCCGCGATTGCCGACGATCCCCGCAGGCGGTCGAGGCTCATCTGCCGGTCGCCGAGTGCCTTGCGCGCGTGGTGGACTATCACAAAGGGAATGTTCAGGTCGCGGGCGAGCGCGCTCCACGCGCCCAGCTTCTCGCCGAACTCGCTGCTGTTCTCGTCGCCGGTCATGCCGGAACGCAGGCTGTCTACCACCACCAGCTTCACGCACTCGCGCTCGCAGGTTAGGCGCACGAAGGGCAGCGTGCTCGGGTCGTCGAGGTAGAGGTGCGCGTCGCCTTCGTCGCCGGGCAGCAGGACGCGATCCATTGGCAGGCCTGCCGCCTTCATCCGGCTGACGTGCATTGCTTGCGCGCCTTCTGTGTCAATGTACAGCGCCTTCGCCGCGTCCTTCGGGCCACGGCCACCGTTCGGCCAGTCGCGCGGGCGCACGACCGACTCCACGAGGCGCAGGGCGAGCTTGGACTTGCCGATCCCCGTCTCGCCCGCAAGGACGGTGAGGAAGCCGTTCGGAACCCACGGCTCCCATGCCCACGTGATCTCCCCGAGGGCTTCGGCGGCGGCCTGCGCGGTCGTGTAGCCGGGGCCGCCCGCTGCAAGGACCGACTCGTGCAGGGCTTCGAACTCTGACCGGGCCTCCGCGAGGAGGGCGAGCACGTCGTCGGGCTGGCGATACGCTTTGCGCTGGAACTCCTCGCTCCTGCGCACAAGGGTGCGCAGGACGGCCTTGTCGCGGACGATGGTGGCATAGCGGATGACGTGCGCGGTGGTCGGCACCTCACCGATCAGCGCGGTCAGGTACTCTGCCCCGCCGACCTCCGCCAGCTTCTCACGCCGCCGCAGCTCGGCCCCGACCGTCACGAGATCGAGCGCCTGCGCCGACTCCCTTACCGTCCGGATCGCCGAGCAGATCACCTGATGGGCCTCGCGGTAGAAGTCGTCTTGCGACACGATGCTGAGGGCACGGTCGGCGGCCTCGGGGTCGATGAGCATGGCCCCGAGCGTCGCCTGCTCGGCCTCCAGGTCCTGCGGCGGTAATCTGTCCTCGGGTGTCGTTCCCTGCTGCATCTCGCCTGCTCCTCTGTGCTGGTGGTCGCCGGGCGGGGCCAAGAGGAGCAGGCAGGCCCAGACCTGCTATCCGCCCGGCGACCGCGTCTTGGCTCGGTCCTCTTGGGAACCGTCGTTCCCGTCGACAGCGATGTCCGTGTCGCTCCCAGCGCGCTCCCATTCGGCCAACAGCTCAAAGAGACGCGAGACGTTGTCGGCGGCCTGCCGTGCGTCGTCGGGCGCCACGGCCTCACCGGTTCGGCGCTGCCAGAACCTCTGCGTCTCCTCGATGACTGCCTCGGTGAACGGCACGATCTGCCTACCCCTCCCCCTCCTCAATGTCAGCGGTGGATGAGCCGTAGTGCCTGAGTATCCGCTTGCCGATGGCGACCGCGCGTCGGCGGACCAGCCGCAGGGCCGTCCTGCGGACGTGGTCGGAGAGACGAAGATCGCCGCTGAGCTGCCGGCTGATTGCCGCCTCTGAGAGACCGGTCGCCTCTGCAAGTCTGACCTGGCTGAGTCCGACAATCTCCATGCTCCGCTTCAAGCTGTCGCCGTCCATCTTTACTCCCTCGCAAGACCGCTTGACCTGACCGGCAAAAGAGAAAGCCCGTGCCTCAGGGGGCACGGGCAGCATACCAGATCGGCCGACCGCCGCGCGGACACGCAAGCCGGGGCTTACGCGTCCATCAGAAGTAGTGCTCGATGTCGAGCGTGTGCAGTGACCATCGCCGCACCAGACTGCTCATGGTCGTCCACGGACGTTGAACACCGGGGTCGCGGAGGGCCTCTTTGAGCCGCGCGACGCCCTGGCGGACCCGCTCCTTCAGCTTCGCGTCGTGCTCCCCGAGTTCTGCCAGCGGGATCTCGTCAGCATCGTCGGGTGCCAGATCCTCAGTGACTACCTCCATGAAGCTGCGGCCCCGCTCAGTCTCCCTGAGCGCGTGCAGGTCTCGCTCCAGGTTCTCCCTGCGTCGCTTGCGCCCGAACTGCTCGGGTAGCAGTTCACTCCGTACCAGCATGGTCTCTTTCCACTTCGCCTCGAGGTCTGCGGTCGTGGTGTCGGGGAACAGCTCGATCAGTACCCGTGTGTCAAGCGCCTCTTCACGAACGACAAGCCGGCAGTTGACTCGGGGCACGTAGAGCGTGCCGCTGAGCGCAAGGCCGCAGATGGACCGTTCCCAGTGGGGCGCAAGGCCACTCCCGTGCGTCAGGACCTCCACTTCCCACCAGAACCTCGGCAACGCCAGTGCCCTGTGCACGCGTCGTCTTCTCCGCTCCAGTTTCCTGAAGTCAAGGTCGGCCGCGTAGTCTTCGGCCAGTCTCCGGAAGACCGCTGCGAAGCGTTCTCTGTGTGTGATGTGGAACTCGACCGAGATCGATTCAATGATCAGGTGCCACGCGTTGAAGCCGCTCGGCTCGTCGTGGTAGAATCTGGCGTCGTCAATCTGGAACCAGGCCATGTCCAGGCCCCAACGGCGCACGAAGTCTAGAAACCTGTCGCGGAACTCCTGAACGTGCAGCAACAAGAGCGCCTGCTCGCGATTGTAGTCATGGCGCTTCCTGATCTCCGCCCAGGCCTTGGACTCGCTGTGAGGGTCGGCAGAGGTGGGATAGGCGAAGATGACCTTCTCGAAATCCTGCTCGATGAACGCCTCGAACTTCTCCTCGAACGTCGTTCCGCGGCACCATTTCGCTTCCCACAGCCCCGACTTGCCGAGGCTCTCGCATTGCTCTCTGACTTCGTCGGCGAGCATGTCGCCCCTCCTCGACCTGCGATCGGCACGTCACGGGTGCAGCACCAAGGACTACCTCCCTTCGGCTCTGCGCAGCGCTCACCTCTTGGGGGCCTCGGGAACTAGCAGGCGAATGGCTGTCCGGGGCACCCACCTCCGACCGGCCCCCTCTCGCAGTAGCCGCCGACACGGAGGTCGTGGGACATGAGCGACCGCGTCATCGAGAACCCGGTGATCAACTCACCGTGCGGATAGCCCAAGGGTCACGAGGACTTCGGAGCTGGGGGCACGGGCAACACCATGGCCCCCGAGCGGCCCTGTCTTCGGAGGACGACAGCGAGGGCCGCTCGCGCCGAGCACACTCCAGCGCTGGCTGGACCAGTGGCTCGAGGGAGCTGGCCTGCAGGACGCCGACGGCAACCGCTACACGCTGCACAGCCTGCGGCGCTTCGCTGCGAAGCAGCGGCTTGCCAGCGGCCCCAACATCCGCCAGGTGCAGAACCTTCTCGGCCGCTGGGACCTGCAGATAGCCATCCTCCACCTGACCAACGACTTCGAGGAGACACACTGCGAGGCTGCTGGCAGGCCAGTCCTCCGGTCAGGGCTGGGTAGACAGGCCCAATTGCCACACTGCAACTGGCACCACAAGCGGGGGCAGGCCAACGGACACGCCAGAGCTCGCTACTCGCACGAAGAACCGAGCCCACGCCTGCGGTGCGCCATCGGTTCTGAGCCGGTTACTCGGGCGCCCCGACCCTCTCCTGCAAGGCCTTGTAGTCGCTGACAATCCGGTTGGCGCGTGGCAGTTGCCGGCCCCAGGTTGCGTTCAGTGATTCGGGCTTCCTGCCAATGAACTGGCTCACCGTGCCCATCTGGACGCGGAGGCTCTGGGGATCGACTTGGGCGACCTCGACGAGTACCGGAAATGGGATCTCGCGGCTCGCGAGGCGTCTCTGAAGTAGTGGGCCGACGTCGAGGTCGCCATCGTCGTCGAGGTCGTCGGGCAGTGCACCGTGGGATCGCGCGAAGTCGATGCTGAGGAGCACCTCCAGCAAGTGCCGCGCGTCACGTCTCAGTGCCGCCAGCCGGCCCTCGAGGTACTCCCTGGTCTGTCGCGTCTCGCCATCGAGGCGATCCGTCAGCCGTCGCCGCAGTTCGGCCTCAACCTCAGTGCGGAGGCTGTCTGCGCCGTCATGGCTCCCCTGGCACGGCCCGTCGAGAGCCTCGGCCAGGGCGGCCAGCGATGCGATGGGCCGGGCTGTGTCGCCGACCAAGTGATGGTAGGCCACGAGCTTCTCTCCGCCCTGCTCGACTTCCGTACGGATCACCGCGGGGGCCGCGTCAATCGCGTCCGGCTCGGGCACTCGCTGCAGCAGGTCGTCGAACGCATCGCTCCCGTAGGTGAGATAGGTTGCGCTGTCTGGGAATCGGTCGTACAGCTTGGGCCGGAAGGTCACCGTGATGCGCTCATGCCCTGACCGGTAGCCGTAGAGCCCGGCTTCCTCGTCCTCGAAGGTGCCGTCCCGATCGAGAAGCTCGCTGTCCAGCACCAGTGCCTCCAACTCCGCAGGGCGCACCGGCGCGATCTCCGCGACGGTCGCCCCGCCGTCCGGCGCGGTCGTCCGTGCATTCTCTTCGAGATTGAGTGCCTCGCGCTGCATGCTCTCGTACTGCCGCCCCAACTCCTCCACGATCTCGTTCACGCGCCTGTCTCTGTCCGCGGGGTCTGAGAAGGCCGCGTCGCGGATGAGGTTCGGCAGTTGCGCCAGGATGGGCTGCAGGGGACCGACGACCCACTGGAAGCCCCTAATCCGCTGACCCAGCCGCTGGTGGATGCGGGCCTCGACAGTGTCCTCGTAGAAGTAGTTGATCACCTGGACCTCTTCAGCTTCCTGGCCGATGCGGTCGATGCGGCCGATGCGTTGCTCGACCTTCATCGGGTTCCACGGCATGTCGTAGTTCATCAGCATCGAGCAGGTCTGCAGGTTCAGGCCTTCGCTCAATGCCTCTGTCCCCAGAAGTATCTTGACCTGCTCGCCCTCCGCAAAGAGAGCCTTGATCTGCTCCTTGGGGATCTTGACCCACTGCGCGCCGTCCCAGCGTTCGCCGCCGCGACCGGAGTAGCAGGCGACTTGACGACCGTAGACCGGGAGCAGCTCATCACGGACGTAGTCGAGCGTGTCGGTGTATTGCGTGAAGACGACGACGGTCTTGTGGGTCCTGAAGGCGGTCTCCAGGTCTCTCACCAGGCAGTCGAACTTCGTGTCCTCACCACAGCGCTCAATGTCGCGCAGGAACTCCTCGATGTAGCCAACCTCCCGTGCGACGTCCAGCGCAAGCGGCTCCTCCTGACGCTCGAGTTCCTCGCTGATGTCGAGATCGAGGTCCTCTTCTTCGATGTCCTCGTCAGTAAGGCCGCCCCGGCTGTCGCCGTCCTCCCCGAGCAGGTACTCAAGGCGACGCTCCAAGCTCCGCCGGATCGCGTGGAAGCTCGACGTCAGCCGCCTGCGGTAGATCGTCATCACGAAGCCCACGCCGCTCCGATTCTGCTGGTCGGCCGCGACATAGACGTCTCGGATGTACTTCTCGATCCGGTCGTACAGCTCGCGCTCTTCACGCGTCGCGAACTCGATGAACTCGTCGTGCACGTCGCGGTCGGGGATGTTCTCGTCCAGCAGTCCCCGCTCGATGTAGCTCCGCAGCAGCTCGCGCGTGTGGCGGAAGACGTAGTGATGCCGCGGCGTATGCGCGCGGAAGAACTGGGCCGCCGCGGCCAGCTCTTCGTCGCTCCAGCGTGGCAGGTCGCGGTCGCACTGCCCGCTCGTAGCCATGTCGTGGAGCTGCTGCAGCTTGATGATGCCCAGTGCGTCCTGGGCCATCCTGTCGGCGGTCTCGTCCCACGTATCGACGTGCTCCAGGTAGTCCTGCTGCATCTCGCAGATGAACGAGAGGTCCGCCTGATCGGGGAAGTGGCGCAGCTCCTCGAAGTAGCGCGTGAACAGCTCTCCGCCCAGCGCCCCCCACTTCCCGCCCAGACCCACCGCCTCCATCAGGTCCCAGACCTCGATCGGGTCGAGCTGCATGGGCGTCGCGGTCAGCAGCAGCATCCCGCGAGTCTTCGGGCGAATCTCCTGCACTAACTGCAGCAGCAGGTTCGGCCGGTAGTCCTCGCCCAGCGGCTCACTGCGGCGGGCGTGGTGGGCCTCATCCACGAGCACCAGGTCCCAGGGGTCTGCGTCCAGGAGCGCGGGGGCGCGCCCGCGGCGCTTGGCCAGGTGGCTCGAGGCGATGATTACGTCATGGGTGTTCCAGGGGTTCGCGGGGTCCTGCGGCGTTTCGTTGCCGTGGGCATCGACGAAGCCACTGCCGGTGTAGTGCCAGGTGTTGAGGTTGAACTTCTCGACAAGCTCCTCCTGCCACTGCGGCACCAGTGAGGCCGGCACCAGCAGCAGGCAGCGCTTCACCCGGCCGGTCAGCAGCAGGCGCTTGAGGGAGATGCCGGCCTCGATGGTCTTGCCCAGGCCGACCTCATCGCACAGTAGGTACGGCTCGGGGCAGGTGCGGACGACCTGGTCCGAGACCTTCTTCTGGTGTGGCCACAGGTCCACGGTCGCGAACGCCTCGGCCAGCAGGTCGCCGTTGGGCAGGTAGGGCGCGTCGCGCACGAACTGGAACAGCCACCGCTCACGCTCCAGGCGGCGCTCTCGTTCGGCCACGACCCCCGGGTCCTCGGGATCGGTGTCAGGCGGCTCGTCGGGCGCCAGCTCGATCAGCTTGCGCTTGACGGCCTCGGGGAAGTCGATCACCCGCGTGAAGCGTGCCTCGTCCGCCCAGAGCAGCTCGAACTCGGCCAGCTCCGCCTCGATGCGCGCTCCATCGCCCGGGCGCCACGACCAGAAGGCGTTGAAGCTCTCGCGGTTCGTCAGCCAGCCGCGTCGGCTCTCGTTGTTGCTACCGCTGAAGGCGACCCGGTTGCCGCGCGCGTCGCTGAAGATGCCGACCTTCTCGTGGAACAGCTCGTCCTCGGCGATGTCCTGCAGGTCGCCGTTGTCGTCCACCGGGATGGCGACCTTGATCTCCAGCGTCCCCCGCGCGATCATCCACGCCAGGCCCTTGAGCCGCTCGCGCTCGATCGTGTCCTCGGGATGCACCCAGTCCTCGAGCGCCTTCTCCTGGATGCGCTGGCGCAGGTCGTAGCCCTCGTTGATGGCGCGCACGTCATCGCGGCTCAGGTGCGCGCTCACCAGCAGGCGCATGTGGCCGTCGTTGAGGATCAGGCCGGCGACGCCACGAGCGGCCGCGGACAGCGCCGTCGAGGAGAAGAACCCCGCCTTGCGGTCATAGCGCACGCTGCGCTGCAGCGCCGGGATGTAGAAGTCGTCCAGCGGGCTGTCCGCCTCGCGGCTGTAGCGCAGCTTCCAGTCATGTGTCCGCAGGTCCGGCCCCGCCATCGGTCACACGCCCCCCGTCTCTCGGCTATCCGTCCTCGTCGTCTTCGTCGTCCTCGTCTTCGCCGCCCATGAAGGCCAGCTCGAGCTGCTCGGGCTCGGGGATCTCGATGCGCCCGCTCAGGAACGCCATCGCGATCTCGCGCAGACTGCTCCACTCCTTGCGCGCCTGCGGCACGGCCTTGAGCATTGCCTCCACCGCCGCCACGAACTCCTCGCGGCGCGTGAGCTGCCGGTCCTCGAGGAACCGCCGGCACGCGCCCACGCCGTCCTCGTCGAAGACGTAGATCGCCGCGTGGATGGCGTCGATGATCGAGGTGAACTCGCCCGTCTGCGGGTCGAGCTTCCCGCGCTTGACCCGGCGTGCAGGCTCGCGCAGCACGATGTCCTGGCTCTTCTTGTAGGCGAGGTCGTGGCCCTTGATGGTATCATCGAGGTCCACGCCCACCGCCAGCGCCAGCTTGCGCCCCTCGTCGTAGGGGAAGCGCGCCGCCTTGTAGAGGTCCCAGGCGAGGATGGTCCAGCGCGTCGGCGGGTCGAAGGGCACCTCGCCGTGCACGCGCGACAGCAGCGCGCGCACGCGGTAGCCGGTCACCACGCGCCGGGCCTCGTCCAGCGCCACGTCCGGGCGGATCTCCTTGCCCGAACGGTCGCGCACCGGCCAGCGGCTGGAGATCACCTGCAGCGCCGGGCCGAATGTGGACACCATCAGGTCCACGCCACTCATGCCCAGCGCCTCGAACTCCTCGACCTTGGCGCGCACCAGCTCCCGTACCTCGGGCTCGACCTCATCCCACCAGTAGCCCTCGTCCCGCTCACGAGCGGGACCGTCGGGGCGCTTGCGGCAGACCAGCAGGATGGTGCTCGAGCACGCGTTCTTCTTCGCCTGGTGCAGCGAGTGCTCGCTCTCGGTGTGCACCGGCCAGGCGGCGGTGATCTCGAAGCCGGCGCTGATGAGCGCCGCCGCCAGCGTGTCCCACGCCTCGACCCGCTTGTGGGTGAACATGACGGTCATCACGCCCGCGGGCTTGAGCACGGTGTGGCAGCGGGCGAAGACCGCGCGCATCTTGGCCTCATAGTCCTGCTCGGCGAGCTGCTTCTTGGAGCCCGCTACGCCCTCGAAGCGAGCGACGTTGGCGACCGCCTCGCGCTCCTTGTCGGTCAACTCGGTGTCGAACCACTCGGGGTAGATGTCGCCCAGCGTGCGCTTCTGCCAGACGTAGAAGAAGTCCGAGCACTCAGCGTACATCACGTTGTCGTAGTAGGGCGGATCGACGCAGATCACGTCCACGCTCTCAGGCTCGCGACCGCGGTAAGCCGCCGCATCGCCCTGGGTGACGTGAATCCGCGCCGTGACCGCATCGTCGAACAGGTTCTGCGCGGGAGCCGCCAACTCGGCCAGGCCCTCGTAGGCATCTACCACCTGCCTCGTCGCCCACGGCCAGTTGAACTGGGGGATCGCTTCGCCGAAGCTCCACTTGAACGCGTAGTCGTGGCGATCAAAGGTGGACCGGATGCCGCGGTCGCTCCAGCGAGACATGCGCGAGTTGTAGTCGGCGCACTTGTCGAACATGATGCCGAGGTAGGTGACGATGGCCCGCCCGCGTTCCTCGCCCTCGGTGGCGAGGATCTCGGCCTTAACGCTGTTAAGGCCCCGCAGGTGCGTGACGTGGGAAAGGAGCTGACGGGCGGTGAACATGTCACGCCAGTGCGTCATCCCGTACCTGTGCGGGTCGTACTTCGGGTGCATCCGGGGCACTTCTTCATCGGGCATCAGCCCTGCGGCGAGCAGTTCCGACATCTGAGCCGCCAGCTTGTCGGCCGCGCGTGCCGCAGCCTCCACGTCAGCGCTCACTGGAGCTCGGAAGCCCTTGCCATTCGAGGTCCTTATCGAGACCGCGTAGAGCTGCTCGCCCACGCGCTTCCCCTCTGCCTCCGCTCTTATCACGTCATACTCAATCGTGGAGCGGCAGCGCGGACAGCGACCCGTGCCGCGGGAGACGGTGCCGGTCTCGTTCGGGTCGAACGGCTGCCGTCCCGCGATCTCGACGATCTCGAACTCGCAGAGGTCGCCCTGCCCGTGTTCGGGCGGCAGCAGGCGCACGGCGATCCCGTCATCGTCACCGCTCTTCTCCAGCCACCAGTTCGGGCTGAGCGGGACAGTGAGGCCGCAGTTGGGGCACTTGACGGTATGCGCCCAGATGTAGGCAGACAACTCCTCGCCCGGCTGCTGCGGGTAGAACTCCTCAAGCTGAAGCAGCACTCGGCGGTGTAGGCCATCCGCCCAGCGGTGGATGTCCTTCCCCAAGGCGGGGCCGAACTGCGCCGGGTAGCGCAGCGTCGCTTCCAGAATCACCGCAGCCACGGGGTTTAGCTCATTTGCGTAGGTGTCGAAGCCGTAGCGCATGGCCTCGAAGGGGATGCTGCCCCCGCCGGCCATGGCGTCGAGAACGACCATGTCCTCCTGGCCCCAGAGTGAGGCGACGCGCCTCCGCACGTCCCGCACCACGTCTTCCGGAGGGGTGTACTGGTAGGCCCGGCCATAGCCATAGCCGACCTGGCCTCCACCCCTTCGCTTCGCCCTCTGTATCTCAGCGTAGGCCCCCACAGGGTCGCCCACGATCCCGAGCGTCTTCAGGAACCAGTCTGCATCCGTGTCCGCCGGCAACATGCTGGCGAGGATGGCGGCCCGGCTGACGGTCAGGGGCCGCCGCGCCCACCAGACGTGCAGGTAGTAGAGCGGCGGCAGGGCACTGCTGGCCGCGCGCTCGCGCTTGGACTCGATGCCTAACTCCTGGACCGGAATGAAGTCCTCGATGAGCACGCGCGGTCGGTCGTCGGGGTCCCCCATGCTACGCCTCCTCGGTGTCGGTGCACGGCCCAACGGTCTCTTCGGCCCACAGGCAGATGGCACGCGCGAGTTCCACGGCCTGCCCGGCGGCCTCATCGTCCGGCTCGGGGAAGTCGGGATAGCGCACCTGCACCGCAAACGGGTCAAGCGTCGCCAGATCCTCTGCGGCGAAGGCCACCTCCGCGCCAAGGCCCTCGATCAGCGCGGCCAGCTCCAGCAGGCTGTGCACACGTGGGATGTCCTCGGCACCCGCATGGGCGGCGACGGCCTTGAGGGCCTTCTCGGCTGCCTGTTGGGCATGGAAGCATGCGGGAGCGGGCAGCGGCGGGTCGCCGAGCATGCGCTCGGCGGCAGCCAGGTCCTGCCGGGCCTTATCCAGCCACAGTGCCGCTGGGCTCGGGCAGTTGCCCATGAACCACGACCCCCTCTCGCGCAGCGTGGTGAGCGGGGAAGCCGACTACCTGGGCCGCGATGAACTGCTCGGGGGTGTAGACGAGGATGTCCGCGCGCGGCAGGCGGTCGAGCCGCCGACGCAGCTCGTGCCAGCGCAGATAGAGCCGCGACGCAAGCCGCCAGCGGTCGTCAGCATCGGCGACGACCAGCAGGTCGAGGTCGCTGTCCGCGCGCGCCTCGCCCGTGGCGTAGGAGCCGAAGACCACGACCGCCCGCGCGTCGGACTCATCGACGATGCTGGCGATGGCGCGGGCGACATCGAGGGCCACGGCGACCGGCATCCCCCTCTCCACCAGCGATTGCTGATCCATGGCCTACTCCTCCGCGAGCAGGATGCGCAGCGCGCGCATGTGGCGGCGGCGCGTGTTGTAGTCGAGGCCATTGGCTGCCTTCGACAGCCAGTAGCAGGTGGCCTCCGGGCTCATCTGCACGATGGCCTCGGCGATCTTGCGGATGCGCGCGAGCTTGCGCAGCGGCTTGAGCGCGAAGAACAGCACCGCCAGCCGCGTCCCGACCGCCTCGCCGAGGTCCACGCTGTCGCCCGCGCGCAGCGAGGTGATCCCGCCCCTGGGCGGGACCACGCCGGCTTCGCGCAGGATCGACGAGATGGCCTCACGCGCGAGATGCAGCGGCGTGCCCCAGATGGCGACAAGCTGCTCAGGCTCGGCCTCCTCCTCGCCGCGCCGCCGCGCCGGCCGTTGCAGGAGGGTGAGCCTCAGCTCGTTGTTCTGGTGCTGCTCGGCGCGCAGCTCGAAGGTATCAGCCATCCGCCGCGCCCTCCTCCGCCGGGGTGCCCTCAAGCTCGATCTTGCCAAGCGACAGCCGGTCGAAGGCGTCACGCATGCGGCCCAGCTCCTGGCCGCCGGGCGCGACCGGCTCCTCGAACTGCATCTGGACGCTGATGCGCACGTCGCGCTTCTCGGCCTGGCGATCGAAGGCCTCGATGAACTCGCGGACCTCGCGCATTTCCTCCCACGGCCCCGTGAACTGAAGCTGGACGTCGCCTCCCTCGAACTCAGCGAGGTAGCGGCCCTCGGTGACCGAGACGGCCATCTGCAGCTCGACGAGCTGCGGCAGCGCCAGCGCCAGCACGCGCAGCTCCTGCACGGCATCGACGGTGACCTTCAGCGCGCCCAGGTGCGTGACCTGGGCCGCCTCGGCGTTGTCCAGGAGTTCGATGAAGGCCTTCTTGGGTACGCCCGCGGCGAGAACGGCGGTCGGGGGGGCGGGCTCTGGCCCCGGCGGCCTTCCACATGTGCATTCGTCCTTGGGCTTCCCGCACAGGGGACAGATCTCCGGCTGCGGAGGCGGCGGCTCCTCTTCGAACAGCTCCAGCTCTTCCGCGCGCTCGTAGGTGTAGAGCATGTGGTCCTCGTCGATGGCGACCACGGGCGGGGCGGTCTCGTGGTAGGTCTTCTGCGCGCTGCCATCGTGGTAGACCCAGGTGCCATCCTCGGCGCCGGCCTTGATGGTGCGCTTGTGCTGGTCGGCGACCATCACGATCGGCAGCGCGCGGTTGATGGCAAAGCGCCGGGCGTACTCTGCGGCGGACAGCTCCTGTTCGCCTGAGCGCCAGACGCGGTCTCTCGCGTACTTGGGCCCCAGCGGATCGTCATCGCCGATGAGGACTTTCTTGAGTTGGTGGAGGAGGCCGATGAGCACTTTCTCCTGGTCTTGGTCGGCCTGGGCGGCGTCCTGCACGTCCATCATGTGATGCTCGAGGCCGGCCTCAGTGGCCCCAGGATAGAACAGGTGGCGATAGGCCCGCGTGATGGCGACGCGCAGGTCAAGTTCGGCGGCCCCCATGCGCTCCTTCAGGACATCTTGCTGCGGTTCGTCGTACTCCGCAAGGCGCGTGGGGCTGGTCAACCGCGATAGCGCGACGTACCTCCGCGCCACCTCCACCATGGCCTCTCGCTGCTCGGCGTCGGCGACTAGGAACAGAAGGTTGTTCTGGTAGGTCCGGAACTCCCGCTGGCTGCCCTTGCGCTCGTTGATCGCAGCCACGAGAGCGGGCAGGCCTTGCTGGGAGCTGCTGGTGGTCTCGGAGTCGAAGTCGAGGATGACCAGCTTGGGCTTCTGTGCGTTGTCATCGACATCGCCGGGCTCCTCGGGGAAGAAGACCGTCTCGAAGAACTTGCCGGCGTAGATGCTGCGGATGCGGTCGTGCAGCTCAGCCTTCGCTGCTGGGGCATCGACGTTCTGGGTTTCCTCGTGGATGATCCTGTTGATCTGAGGCTCGGTCTGGAAGCGATACCGGGTGCGATCAGGATCGATGTACCAGCAGTCGCGGTAGAGGCCGTCGAGCGCCTGCTCGATGAAGTCGAAGTCCAGGCCGGGCACCCCGCACGCCAGGTTGACGTCGGCATCGGTGGCGCCTCGTGCCTGGCCGATGGTGATGCTGTGCAGGAGGATGGCGTTGGCCACGCGTCTGGCCAGCGGCGGTTTGTCGCGGTCGAGCCACTCCTCGTCGAGCCTCTGCGCGTGCGCCTGGCCGTCACCGCGTTCGATGTCCGCCTGGACGACGGTGTTGTAGTCCCCACGGTCAAGCCGACTGGTCAGCTCGTCACGGACCTCCTCAACGCCGAAGTCGATGTGGTAGGGCTGGATGAAGTACGCGTCCTCGGGCTGGTCCGCCCACACATTGCGCACGACATGCGCCAGCAGCCGCAGCATGCCGCGAGTGCGCTGGAAGTTGTTGATCGCGGAAGTCTTGAGGCTGAGCACGTCGATGGTGGCAGGATGGAACGGGTAGTCCTGCTCCAGTTCCGCGCGGTACGTGGCGCCGATCGCCTCGGACGGCAGTGCTACGCCACGGGAGGTCTGCTGATCGTAGAAGCGGATGAACTCGTCGGCGACCTCCTGCGCGGCGTCGGCGTCGATCTCGTCGAACAGCCGGTGGTTGATGACCGGGGCGTATTCAGTGTCGCCTGTGGGCGTCAGCACGATCTCTTCGCGCGCGCCGATGCTGCCGAGCTCCTTCACCTCGGCGGTAAGGCGCGCGGTCTCACCTGCGAAGGCATCGCCCGCGGTTGCGAGCGTCCAGACGACGCACACCCGCGGCATCGAGGACGCGACGCCGAAGAGCGTGTGGAGGAACGGGGCAGTCTGTTCAGAGACCGCGTGTCTGCGGCCAAAGGCACGCTGGAAGTTGGCAATCTCGTCGATGCAGATGATGGCCGGGCAATCGCCCAGCAGCTCCTCCCAGACCCCGGAGCCCGGCCGCGTGAAGCCCGTGTCGCTCTTCTCCATGAGCGCGTAGCCCTCAGGGCCAGCAAGCTGGTACGCGATCTCGCCCCACATCGTGTACGTGGTGATGTCGCCATGCTTGATGCCGTTGACCGGGTCAAGCTCGGTGCCGACGATCGCGGCGAAGGGGACCTCCTCGCCAGGGACCAGTGAGGGCGGAATCAGGCCGGCCGGGAGGTCGCCCACGCGCTGACCATTGCGCGCCAAGTGATAGAGCGCGATCAGCCCGTGGGTCTTGCCACCACCGAACGACGTCTCAAGCCGGATGATGGGCGCGTCGGTGGATTGAGCATTGGTCACCCGCGACATGACCTGGGCCAGCAGCGACTTCAGGCCCGCGGTGGGATAGGTGCGGGCGAAGAACACGTTGGGGTCCTGGTAGATATCGGCGGCCTCACCATCGACCACCCTGTCGAGCTTCGCGGCGAACATATCGTCGGTGAGCTTGCCCGAGAGCACCTCGTCGCGCGGCACGCACGTCTCAAAGACTCGCTGCATCTGCCATGCCCTCCCTGCTAACTCCCATAAACAATCCACGGCAGTACTTGGGCTAAGACATGTTCGTATGCTGCTTCCCGGACGAGGGCAGAATCCCTTCGTCGGCCAAGAGTGAAGTGGCTATCGGACGTGAGTCTGGAGAGAGCGGACCGCGAAGAGGGAGCTCGCAGCAGGGCTGACGCGGGCCCGATTGGAGTGCCCCGACTTGGGATCCGTTCCTACCTGCGCCGCCGCCTCTCCTCGTGGCGCTCCTGCTCGTCAGCGATCACATCGAGCACTTCGCGACGACCATACTGTAACGCAAGCCGCACGAGGTACGTGTCCTCCGTGTGCACAAGGCCGTCGTATGCACCTTCACGGAGCAGCAGACGAACCACGTTGGCTCGCCCCTGCTCAATCGCGATCTCCAGCGGGTCCTGTCCCATCCGGTTCAGGGCATAGATGTCTGCACCGTGCTCAATGAGCAGCCTAGCGATGTTGTCGTGTCCCTGAGCGGCAGCTTCGTGCAGGGGTGTGTAGCCGAACAAACCTGAGGCACCTGGCGGCGCGCCATACTCGAGGAGGAGCTTGGCCATTGCCGAACGGCTCGTGAGCGCCGCCAAGTGCAGCGGGGTGTACCCGAACCGATCCGTCGCCGTCACATCAGCCCCAGCCTCGGTAAGGAGCTTGGCCGCTTCAGCGCTTCCTTCGAGCACCGCGTTGTGGAGCGCAGTGCGTTCCGCCTCCCCATGCCCGTCCAGCACACCTCCCTGAGCGGTGAGCAGTTGCACGACTGCTAAGCGGTCCGCGGTCACGGCGCAGTCCAGCGGGGCCCGGCCATTGTCTGACAGAGCATTGGGGTTGGCGCCATGCTCGAGAAGGGCTCCTGCCGCCTCGGCCCGACCTTCCATTGCAGCCAAGTGAAGGGGCGTGAATCCTCCTTCCGACCGGACGTCAGGGTCGGCGCCTCCCTGCACCATCAGATCGACGAGGTGAGCGAACCCCTGCTCGGAGGCCTCATGCAACGCCGTATAACCCATGAGTCCGCTGACTTGAGGGTTGGCCCCTTTCATGATGAGCCAAGCGGCCAAAGCGCCCCAACCACGCTCCAATGCCACTATGAGTGGTGGATACTCCGCGTCGGGCCTCCCGTTGATGTCCGCCCCGTACTCCACCATCAACTCAACGACTTCGCGGCATCCACGTCCTACAGCGTCACAGAACGGGCTCCCAAGCCCCACGTCGAGGTCCGGATCAGCACCAGCATCCATGAGCGCCCGCATGCTGTTGACGAGTGGCTCAACGTCATCCACGACACTCAGGTCCTCGACAGCCAGACCCAAGGGCGTCCATCCAGTATCGTCAGCGGCATTGACGTCTGCACCAGCCGCAAGGAGTTCCTCAATCCTCTCGACGTCTCCGCGAAGGACGGCTTCATGCAACTGAACCATCATTGCGCTCCAATCGCAGCCAGCGCCATACACCCCAGGCCCTCAACGAGCACCCGGAACGACGAGGATAGGTTCGCGACTTCGCTGGTCCGCCCTCTCACGTTGGACGTCAGCTACTGCCCATCTTCCTGGAGCGTCCAGTCACACCGCCGGTGCGATCATACCCTCATGCGGACCTTGCCCTCAGATCGGCCTTCTGCGGCGAACGGCTTCAGTCACGGTTGACCTCGGACCACTGCTCCAGAGCGTCGCGCACCTCCACCGGCAGCGCGGCCAGCACCTGCGCCGCGATCTGCTCGGCCTCGCTGAGTTGATGATCCTCGGGCTCGGCTTCCACATCTGGCACGGCATCAACCGCCTCTGCCACGTCCTGCGCGAGGACCTCGGTGTAGACTTGCGTCGTGCTGACGTCGGCATGCCCGGAGAACTCCCGCACCCGGCGCACGTCGCCGATGGCCTTGAGCATGCGGGTGGCCGCGGTGTGCCTGAGGACGTGCGGCGTCACCCGCTTCTCGATGCTGGCCTTCTCGGCGAGCCCCGCGACCAGAGCGCGGATGTGCCGAGGGTTCAGCAGCTTGCCGGGTCTCAGCTCAGTGACCACGGTCTCGTCGCGCTCGAGCCTGGACGCATCCGGAGTCCAGCTGCCCGTGCGACCCCTATTCGTCCCCAGGGCCCAGCCCTCCCGACCTCCCAGCCCCACACCGGCCTCGCGCGCGCCCGCGCGCCCACGGGCGCGATAGCCGAGCCACGCACGGCCTCCACCTGGGCCTTACACGCCAGCACTCCCATGACACTCCCGGCACCGGCGCCCTCCTCGCACCTGGGGGCGCGGTCGGCGCCTCCCTCTCCGGAGGGTGCATCACAGCGCCTCACACCGCCTCGCAGTTACACGCCCCGTTCTCATTTCAGTTTTTTTCTGGCCGGAGACCGAAGTAAGATATCCATCACCGGGTCGGGCGCGCTCCACCGAAGTGGGGGGTGTGCTCCCGCCCCTGTCCAAGTTCACATCGGGCGGCCTGCGTTGAGCCTCGCTTGAGCGCCTCGGGACCTCCCGAAAGGGCCCGGATGCGCTGTGCGCCGCTGTGAGCGTTTTCCAGGTTCCGGGTGGGCGGGGGGGGGCATCGATCCTGCGGCGGCGCCGACAAGCCCACCTGGGGCGGCCTAGCTGTGCGTCTGGCCGGCCCCGGTCTCCCGCCCTGTGTGCCCGCTGCCAGAAGCTCGTCCTGCCCCCCATGTTCGGCCTCAGCCCGCCCTCTCAGCGGACACCAGGGCCTTCGCGACCCAAGCCCCGGCGTTGCCCCGCGATTCCCCAAGCCCACAGCCCCTGCGTAGAAACGCACGGAGCGCACGTCCGGCGGGGCAGCCTGGCCGCCACCTCCGCTCGGTCAGATCTGTGGCGCCAGCGCCTCGGCCGGCACCAGCTCCTCGCGGAGCCGCAGCTGCGGCCCGCCGTCCACGAGGCCCAGCGCCGCCCGCACCTTGCCCGCATCATCAAGTGCTGACGCCAGCAGTACACAGCAAGTGAAGGCCAGCAGCATGGATTCCGAGGCTGTCCGGAGCGGTCTCGCTAGGCAGTCAGCGGTTCGAGTTCGACCGTCGGACAGGCACTGAATACCGCCATCTCGACATCACGTGCTCGCCACTCGGCTTGTGTAAGAGCCGCCAGTTTCCGTGCGGTGTGCCGGCACCACTCCGTCCACGACTCAACAAAGGGCCAGTGCCTCATCGTGAGGTGTCCTACCTGCGGTGGGACAAGTTGCGGCCCCCTGGGATCTGCATCGTTGTGGGCTGCCGCATTCCTCCGCGTCCACTGGGCGACCTTGCTATCAACCATGGGGAACCGATCTGGCGCCATGAACGCCGGGAACGTGGCGACGATAGCGATTGCCTCGCTGCCGAAGTGGAACAACCTCCTGAAGCCGTCGAATGTCTGCCTGGAGGGTCCATTGACGTATTGTCGGCAGGCCTCCCACAGCTCTCCGGCGGACACGTTGCTTGACTCGAGCTGCTCGGCAATGCACTGAGTTCTGTAGTCTCTTCTCCCGCCCTGGCTGTACATCTTCCAGAGGACCACCTCGAGCCACGGGGCAAGTGCGGACCGCGCGTGCTCACGGAAGTGCTGCTCGAATTGCATGGTCTCATCTCTGTTGCCAAGAGCCAACCTGTGCTGGAACCAGCCTGGGTACTCTTCGGCATGGGCAAACTGTCGGAGATCAACGGGATACACATATGAGTCAAGCGCGCGTTTCCACGTCTCGGCCATGGCTGCTCACCCTCGATATGCGTCTGCCCTAACTGAGAAGACACGCAGTTGATCATAGGAGCGCGGGAGCCGCTCTGCCTGGCCCGTCACCTCCCTCACCATGGTCACGCCTCCTCCATCAGCCGTCGCGCCAGGGCCGCGCGCGCCTCCGGCGACAGCCCCTCCATCACCGCCAGAGCCTCGTCGGCCTCGCGCTCGGGCCTGCTGCCCTCGCGCAGGTTGCGCACCGCATCGGCCACGTCGTTCTCTGTCAGGTGCGAGTAGACCCGCGCGGTCGTCGTCACGTCACTGTGCCGAAGCGCCTGCTGCACGAGCTTGAGGTTCCCGGTCTCGCGCAGCAGGTGCGTCGCGAAGGTGTGCCGCAAGGTGTGGGGCGTCACCCGGCCCTCGATCCCCGCGCGCTCGGCAAGCCGCGTCACGACCTGGCGCACGTAGCGGTCAGAGATCCGCTTGCCCGGCTCGAGCGTTACGACCTCGATGCCCTCGGCGAAGCCCTCGCTGGTCGCGCGCCCTCGCGCTCGCTTCCCCTTGCTGATGGTGCAGAAGACCGCGCCGTTGCCGATCCCCTGCGCCTCCCGCGCTTGCAGCCACCGCGCCAGGCGGGCCGCCGCGCGCCGGCCCACTGCCACGTTCGCCGCCTTGCCGCGCTTCCCGTTCCGCACCTTCACGGCCATGATCTGCCCGGCCTCAGTCACGAGGTCGCGGGTCTCAAGCGCCAGGGTCTCCCCGATCCGCAGGCCGGTGTCGGCCATGAGCGTGAGCAGCGCCAGGTTCCGCTTCCCGGTCGGGCTTCGGGTCTCTATCGCGTCCAGCAAGGCCTCGAGCTGCTCCACCGTCAGGGCCTCCTGTGCTCTGCTCGCCATTCGGGCCGCCTCCCGTGTCTACTGCCGACTATGCTGGATTGTCGGAAGTATAACACAGGTTCGGCGGTCAAGTCAAGCTGTTCGGAAGTAATACCGCAAGTCGTGCCTTCTCCGCCCGACGCCCCCTGTTCGTGTTGCTCTATGCTCTTGACGGGGTCCATCAACACGACGGACGGCCGCCTACACCGTCTCAGGCGCGCGTCGCCTCCCTCTCCTGCTGCTGCTCCTGGCCCCACAGGCGCACGCTCTGTGGGGGCTGGCCTCCCACTCCTGGCGGTCGCGGTCGCGTAGCCCTCGGCCCACCACGGTTCGACCGCTGGCGCCCTGGCTCCTGCACGGCCCGCTCTCGCGCGCGCAGGTGTCGCACGCGCGCCCTTCGCCCGCGCGTCGCACGCACGCCCGCAGGCGCGACGAACCACCAACGGCTGGACGCGGGCCGTATGCCGTGTCGTGCCGTGGCCGTACCCGCACCACGCTGTCCCTGGGCTACAGGTGCCCCTTGCGCACGGAGACGCAGGCGCGGGCGCATGGGGGGCCGTGGCCGGTGCCGTAGCCGTGGCGCTGTAGCTGTGTTGTGGCTGTGGCTGTGCGTAGCGGGTCGCCGAGGTGTGACGGGCGCTGGTGGCCGGCCCTCGAGTCCCCGCCCCGAGCTGGATGACGCTGCAGGTGCCGAAAGGTCGCATCGAGGTCGTGCCCGCTGCCGTGCCCTGGCTGGATGGCGCCCCCACCTGCAGTGGGGCGCCAGCACGCCCCACGTCGCCCAGTGAGCGCCGCCGGCAGGACGGCAGGGCATGCCCATCCACAGCTCGCGGACGCCCAGGGCGGCGCACAGCACGTTGCACGATCCGGGCAGATCCCGGCGCGTAGGGCTAGCCGGCGCGACCCGGCGCCACCGCCCCCCCCACTTGAGTTCTCGACCTTCGGTCGCTGCTTGGAGCGTCTACCCCCGCGCTCGAAACCGAGAAAAAACTCGAAGCGGGGTGGGGCGGCCGAAGCTGTCTGCCACCCGGGCATACGCCGCGAAGGTCGTGCGCACTGTCCGTCGAGCGCCATCGTGGCGTCCGGGTGGCGCGCTGACCAGCGCCAACGGCTGCTCGTGCGCCGCACTGGCGCTCCGCGGCACCTGCCCGCTCGCTGCGTGGTTGCTGCGCCGCGCTATGGCAAGGGAGTCGGGCCCAGGCGGCGAGGAGGGAAGGTGGCCTACCCCAAGTTGCTGCTCTATCGTTGCCCCTCTCGCGCGCGCGTCGCACGCACGCGCGCGCGCACCAGACTCCTAGGTACAGGTGATGTCCTTTTGCACCGCGCAGGCGCGCACGTTAAGGCGGGGCGGGGTCGTCGCGTCGCGGAGGCGCGTCATCGACCCGGCCGGGCCTGGTTGCGTCGTGTGGCGGTGTCAGCCGCCATGACACGCCGTCCGGGCACTGGTCGCCGCGAGGTCTACGCGAGCCGACGAGGGCGCGCCTACATGGCCGCCGCCAGTTCGCGGCACTCGTCACTGCTCCTCCAGTTGCGCAGTTCGTCCAGCAGAGGGACGCAGGTGCTGGCGGAGCGCTGGCGGGAACACCACAACACGGAGAAAGTCGAGATTTCTCTTGAGAGAAACCTCTGGTTTCTCCGGTGAGGCCACACAGCTCACTGCACTGCCGTCCCTACAACGACGGCAGGAAGCCTGCCTCACAGGCTGAGAACCGGTTACAGGTGGCACCAAGACGGGGGCAAGAGCACGGGCCGCAAGTACCACATTGCAGCTGGCACCACAGGCGGGGCCAGGTCCGGTTTGTGACGGCTCGGGCTCTTCGCAGGCTGGCTGCGATCGGCTCGCGTCAGGACCTGTTGGCCGGCCTGCCTCCACCCGCGGCAGTCGAACGCCTGTACGCCTCCAGGAGCGCCTGCGAGATCCTTGGGCACCAGCCCCGCGCAACATCTCCGGCGCGCTTCTCGGGCATCCTCGCGCGTTGAAGGGCCTTCTGGGGAGCCCGCGACCTCGGGCGGATCGCCGACGGGCTCGGGCATCGGGGAGATGGTGGAGGAGACGGACCTGCTGCGCTCTTCGATCTCGGCTCCAGCCTTGCTCCCTGGTGGCGCTCGTCGCGTGGCGAGGGAGGGGTCTACATGGCCTCGGCCAGCTCCCGGCACTCCTCGCTGCTCATCCAGTTGCGAAGATCGTCCAATAGGGGGAGCCAGTCGCCCGCCGCCAAGTCAGGCCGCCCTTCACTTGACGGGCGGCCTCTTTCCGTGTGTGCTGAGGCATGCTCGCCCCCGACCACCAGTCCGTCACCAGGGCTTCC